>JAICSG010000109.1 GCA_025937035.1 Thermoanaerobaculia bacterium
CTGAAGATCCTTGTAGCGTTGCAACACGCGCTGCACCTCGCGGGCGATCCGATAGTGCTCCTCGCCTACCACCAGCGGGTCCAGGATGCGCGAGGTCGAGCCCAGCGGGTCCACCGCCGGGTAGAGCCCCTGCTCCGCGATGGAGCGCTCCAGCGCGATGGTGGAGTCCAGGTGGGCGAACGTCGTCGCCACCGCCGGGTCCGTGTAGTCGTCCGCGGGCACGTAGATCGCCTGCACCGAGGTGATCGATCCGTCCTTCGTCGACGTGATGCGCTCCTGCATCTCGCCCATCTCGGTCAGCAGCGTCGGCTGGTATCCGACGGCCGACGGCATGCGGCCGAGCAGCGCCGACACCTCGGAGCCCGCCTGGGAGAAGCGGAAGATGTTGTCGATGAAGAGCAGGGTGTCGACGCCGGTCTGGTCGCGGAAGTACTCGGCCATGGTGAGCGCCGAGAGGGCCACGCGCAGGCGGGCTCCGGGCGGCTCGTTCATCTGGCCGAAGACCATCACGGTCTGGTCGATGACGCTCTTGCCGGTGTCGCCGATCTTCGCCTCCTGCATCTCCAGCCAGAGGTCGTTCCCCTCGCGGGTGCGCTCGCCCACGCCGGCGAAGCAGGAGTAGCCGCTGTGGAAGCGGGCGAGGCGGGCGATCAGCTCCTGGATGATGACGGTCTTGCCCACGCCGGCGCCGCCGAAGAGACCCGCCTTGCCGCCGCGCACCAGCGGGCAGAGCAGGTCGATGACCTTGATGCCGGTCTCGAACAGCTCGGTCTTGGAGGAGAGGTCCTCCAGCTCGGGCGGCTCGTGGTGGATCGGACGGCGCTCCTTGGCGTTGACCGGCCCGAGGCCGTCGATCGCCTCGCCGACGAGGTTGAACACGCGGCCGAGGGTCTCGGTACCCACGGGGACCGAGATCGGCGCGCCGGTGTCGAGGATGTCCACGCCCCGCTGCAGGCCGTCGGTGGAGCCGAGGGCCACCGCGCGGACGCGGCCGCCGCCGAGGTGCTGGGCGACCTCGCACCAGAGGGTCTCGGTGGTCGTCTCGCCGAGCACCGTCTTCGGCACCTCGACGCGGAGGGCGTTATAGATCAGCGGCAGATGCTCCTCGGCGAACTGCGCGTCGAGCGTGGAGCCGATGACCTGGGTCACTTTGCCGGTATTGCCGTTGGTTTCCATCATGCTTTCCAATCTTTGAACGAGCTCGGGGGCTTCGTCAGGACAGCGCGTTGGCGCCGCCCACGATGTCCAGGAGCTCCATGGTGATCTGCGTCTGCCGGGCGCGGTTGTACTCACGCGTCAGCGCCTTGATCATGTCCTGCGCGGCGTCGGTCGCCGCCTTCATGGCCACCATGCGGGCGACCTGCTCGGAGACCGCGGCGTCGTTGAAGGCCTGGAAGAGCCGTATCCGCACGGTCGCCGGCAGCAGCTCGTCGAGGAGCTGCTTGGGGTCGGGCGAAAACTCGTACTCCACCGATTTCGCCTTCTCCTCTCCCTTCTTCACCTCCGGCTGGAGGGGCAGGAGCTGCACGACCACCGGGCGCTGCTGGCCGGCGGAGAGGAACTTCATGTAGGCCACGTGGGCCGAGGCGATCTCGCCCCGCGTGAAGCGGTCGATCAGGTCGTTGGCGATCGGCTCCACCTGGTCGAAGCGGGGGCGGTCACCGATCCCCGAGGTCTGCTCGGCCACCGGCCGGCGCAGGAAGCGGAAGTAGGAGATCCCCTTCTTGCCGACCATGTGCACGTCGGTGGTCATCCCGGCCGGCTGCTGGTCGAGATGGCCGAGGGCCGTGCGCAGGACGTTGGCGTTGTAGCCGCCGGCGAGACCCCGGTCGCTGGTCAGCACGACGAGGGCCGAGCGGTCGACCCCCTCGTTGGTCTTGAGCAGCGGATGCTCGACGTTGCCGGCCGCCCGCGAGAGGTCGGCCACCAGCTCGGCCAGCTTCTCGGTGTACGGCCGGGTCGCCACGGCCCGGTTGAACGCCGCCTGGAAGCGGGCGGTCGCGATGAGCTGCATGGTGCGCGTGATCTTGCGGATGTTGCGCACCGCCTTGCGGCGCTTGACGAGGACTCGCCGGTTCGCCATCTCGGACCTTTCCTACGCCGCCGCCGGAGCCGCCTCGCGGGCCGGGGCGTTGACCTTGTATTGCGACTTGAATTCGCGGATGGCCTGGCCGACCTTCTCCTGGAGGTCGTTGCCGAGGTCCCGGGTGCGGTCGAGCTCGTCGACGATCTCCGGGTGCTGGTCGCGGAAGAACTTCAGCATCGCGCTCTCGAACCTCGCCACCTCGCGCACCGGCACGTCGTCCAGGAAGCCGCGGGTGCCGGCGAAGATCGACAGCACCTCCTCGTTGACGTTGTAGGGCTGGTACTGCGGCTGCTTGAGCAGCTCCACCATGCGCTGGCCGCGGTCGAGCTGGCGCTGGGTGGCGGTGTCGAGCTCGGTGCCGAGCTGGGCGAAGGCCTCCAGCTCGCGGAACGCCGCGAGGTCGAGCCGCAGCGAGCCGGCCACCTTCTTCATCGCCTTCCGCTGCGCGTTGCCGCCCACCCGGGAGACGCTGATGCCGACGTTGATCGCGGGGCGCACGCCGGCGAAGAAGAGGTCGGGCTCGAGGTAGATCTGGCCGTCGGTGATCGAGATCACGTTGGTCGGGATGTAGGCCGAGACCTCGCCCTCCAGCGTCTCGATGATCGGCAGCGCCGTCATCGAGCCGCCGCTATCCGGGAAGCGGTGGACATTGTACTTGTCCTTGTCGGGCAGCGAGGCCAGGAAGGCCTCGGCCTTGTGCTTGCCGTGCGGCCGGTGGTAGGTGCCGTCGGCGCCGTCCGGGCGCACCTCGGCGGGCGCCTGGAGCCCCTGCGGGTGCTTGACGGCACGCGAGCGGTCGGTGCTGTCCGCCGGGGTGTCCTTGGCGACCACGGCGTACTCGTCGCGCAGCTTCACGCTCCGCTCCAGCAGGCGGGAGTGGAGGTAGAAGACGTCGCCCGGGTAGGCCTCGCGGCCCGGCGGACGGCGCAGCAGCAGCGAGAGCTGGCGGTAGGCCTGCGCCTGCTTCGACAGGTCGTCGTAGACGCAGAGGGTGGCCTTCCCCTCCTGATACATGAAGTACTCGGCCATCGCCGCGCCCGCGTAGGGGGCGATGTACTGCAGCGGCGCCGGGTCGGACGCCGAGGCCGAGATCACGATCGTGTAATCCATCGCGCCCAGCTCGCGCAGCTTGTCGACCAGGCCGACCACGGTCGACTCCTTGAGGCCGATGGCCACGTAGACGCAGATCACGTCGCCGCCGCGCTGGTTGACGATGGTGTCGATCGCCACCGCGGTCTTACCGGTCTTGCGGTCGCCGATGATCAGCTCGCGCTGGCCGCGGCCGATGGGGATCATGCCGTCGATGGCCTTGATGCCGGTCTGCAGCGGCTCGGTGACGGGCTGGCGCTCGGCGATGCCGGGGGCCTTGAACTCCAGCGGCCGGCGGTACGGGGTGTTGATGTCCCCCTTGCCGTCGAGCGGGCGGCCGAGCGGATCGACCACGCGGCCGACCAGCGCCGGGCCGACCGGGACCGAGAGCAGCTCGCCGGAGCGGCGCACCTCGTCCCCCTCCTTGATACCCAGATAGTCGCCGAGCACGACGGCGCCGACCGAGCCCTCTTCCAGGTTGAACACCTGTCCCTGGGCGCCATTCTGGAACTCCAGGCGCTCGCCGGCCATGGCGCCGGTGAGGCCGTAGATGCGGGCGATGCCGTCGCCCACCTCCAGCACCTTGCCGACCTCCGAGAGGTCGACCTCGGTGCGGTACTTGCGGATCTCTTCTTCAATGACCGACGCGATCTCGTCGACTTTGAATCTCATGAAAGCTCCTTGCCCCGATTACGACTCGGCAACGTAGGCTCTGCCGCTATGGATCTCACGCGAGGCGCGCGCGTGCAGCGCCTCGCTCAAATGGTGCAGCCGCGACGCCAGGCTGGCGTCGATCTTCCGCCCTTCGATCTGGATGATGAGGCCGCCGATCACCGCCGGATCGACGTGCTCGATCAGCGACGGCTTGCGGCTGGTGGTGGCGGCGAGGGCCTCCGTCAGCCGGGCGCGCAGGGCGTCGGTGAGCGGCACGGCGGTGCGCACGTGGACGTCCATCCAGCCGCGCAGGTCGCGCAGCGCCGCCCGGTACTCCTCGGCGATGGCGCGCAGGGAGCCGAGGCGCCCCTTGCGGTTGATCACCAGGAGCGAATCGACCAGCAGGTCGCTCGCCTTGCCACGGAAGGCTCTCTCGATCGCCTCCGCGTGCGGCCCCTCCTCGACCAGCGGGCTGCCGAAGAACTGCTCGATCGCCGGGTTGCTGTCGAGATACCTCACCAGCTCAGTGAGCTCCTCCTGCAGCGCCTCGGCCTGCCCCTGCTCCTCGGCGACGTGCAGGATCGCCTCGGCGTAGAGCCGGCCGATCTCCCGTCCGCGTTCGTCGACGTTCGCCATGGCTAGTGCGCCTGCGGGCCCGAGCCGCTGATGCCGTCGATCGCCTCGGCGATCAGGCGCTCGTGATCCTTGGCCGAGAGCTCCCGGCCGATCACGCGCGCCGCCATGTCGGTGGCGAGGCGGGCGGAGAGGTCGTAGAGCTCGCGGGTGGCGGTGACGGTGGCGATCTGGATCTCGCGGCGGGCGCGGTCGATCATCTTGTCGGCCTCCACCTTGGCGGCGGCCTCGATCTTGCGCTTCACCACCTCGGCGTCGCGCCGGCCTTCCTCGACGATCGCGGTGGCCTCGCCCCGCGCGCCGGCCAACCGCTCTTCATACTGCTTCAGCCGCGCCTCGGCCTCGTCGCGGTCGTGCTTGGCCTTGGCGAGCGCCTCGTGGATGAAGCTCTCGCGCGTCTGCAGCGTGCTGAGGATCGGGCCCCAGGCGAACTTGCCGAGGACGACCAGCACGAGGACGAAGATGAGGACCGTCCAGAAGACGTTGCCGATGTCGCCCGCCAGCAGGCTGGGCTGCGCCTCGGCGCCCTCCGCGGCCAGCGCGGGAAGGGCGGTCAGGGCCAACGCGGCCAGTAGAAACAACGCTCTTTTGATCATGCCGTTTGCTCGCATTCAATGCCCCTCCCCGCGAGCGGGAAGGGGCGGAATCCTAAGTGGCGCCGGGCTCGCCTCTAGAGCGAGGCCAGCAGGCCGACGACGACCGCGAACAGCATGGCGCCCTCGATCAGCGCGGCGGTGATGATCATGGCGGTGCTGATCTGGCCGGCCGCCTCGGGCTGGCGGGCGATCGCCTCGACCGCGCTGCCGCCGATGCGGCCGATGCCGAGGCCGCCGCCGAGCAGGGCGAGGCCGGCGCCGAGCGAGCCGCCCAGCTTGCGGGCGCCGTCCGTGGTCATCAGGCCGCCGTCATGGCTGGTGGCCGGGCCGGCCGCGGCATCCGCCTGCGCGTGGACCGGGGCCACCGAGGCGAACATCAGCACGAAGCCGAGGGCGATCATCATCAACGCGATTTTGGCCGTTCTCTTGCTCATCGAAAAAGATCCTTTCCTAGGGTCGGTACGCCCCCGCTCCCTCCGGGCAGGGCGAGTGTTTCGGGATCAAACGTGTCAATCAGTGCGCCTGCGCCCCCGCGGCATGGTCGTCGTGGTGATGGAAGACGATCGACTGGCCGATGAACAGGGTCGTCAGGAAGGTGAAAATGAATGCCTGTAGAAAAGCGACGAAGATCTCCAGCAGATTGATCGCGATGCTGCCCGGCACCACCGGGAGGGCGACGAGGAGCCCGCCCGCGATGCCCTTCTCCGCGGCCGACAGGATGAAGCTCAGCAGCACCGCCAGCAGCACGTGGCCGGCCACCATGTTGGCGCAGAGACGGACGATCAGCGCGAAGATACGGGCGACGAGGCCCACGATCTCGATCGGGATCAGCAGCGGCGCCAGCCACAGGGGGCCGGGGCTGAAGTGGGCGAAGAACTGCCTGCCGCCCAACCGGACGCCGTTGACGATCACCATCCCCAGCGTGATCAGGGCCATCGTGCCGGTGATCCAGGGGTTCGCCGTCGCCGATCCGCCGATGGGCGCGCCGTGCACCTTGATCCAGTTGATCGGCAGGATACCCAGCAGGTTCACCGTCGTCACGAAGAAGAAGACGGTCCAGACGAACTTGATGAAGCGGTCGGTGTATGCGCCCAGGGCGGGCAGCGCGACCTCGTTGCGGAGGTACTCGCAGATCGCTTCGACGGCGTTGCCCGCGCCCGTGGGGACCAGCGAGTCGACCTCGCCCGCCCCCCGGCGGCGGCGCACCGAGACCGGCACGAACAGGAGCAGCAGCACCGCCGCGATCAGCATCATCACGATGTGGCTGTCCAGCAGCGTGACCTTGCCCCCCTGGGTCAGCCACCCGAGGTTGGCCGGCCGCTGGATCATCGGATGCCGCACGATGTGCTCGAGCGGATTTTCTGCCAGCATTGCGAGAACCATTCTTCCGTCTCCAATTCCGATTCAAAAGCCGCGGACCGCGTACCGGACGTCGAGCGCGATCTGCGCCGCGTACCCCAGCGCGATCCAGACGATCAGGGGGCGTGTCTCAAACACCCCTGAGAGTCCCACCGAAACCCCCAGGACGATCAGCACCGCGAGGCGGACCGCCGTCGAGAGCAGCCCCTGGACGGGCGAGGGCGAGGCCCCCGACCTCCGGGCCAGCAGGATGGGCACCGCGCCCACCCCCGAGGCGATCAGCCCGATCACGAGCCCCGCGATCATCGCCGGGAGCGCGCCGTCGCCGCCCAATCGCCGGGTCGGCACGTATCCCAACAGAGCGGCGGCGACACCGATCGCGACCGCCCACACGAGGAACCGCAGGTACTCCGCGGCCGGCGACCTGGAG
Source organism: Thermoanaerobaculia bacterium (assembly GCA_025937035.1). Taxonomy (GTDB): domain Bacteria; phylum Acidobacteriota; class Thermoanaerobaculia; order Multivoradales; family UBA5704; genus DATARR01. The sequence goes on from JAICSG010000109.1 coordinate 6,848, forward strand.
GCGCTCATCGCGTCTCGTCGCCGTTAGTTTTCTTGATCTCGTTCGCCGGTCCCCGGGTGGCGAGCAACGATTGCCGGATCAGGTTGTACATCCCGCCGATCAGGCCCAGGACCGCGCCGGTCAGGAGCCCCCAGGGGGAGGTCCCGAAGTGGCGGTCCCAGAGATATCCGACGAAGATGAACCCGCCGACCGCCGCCACCAGCTCGAACCCGATGCTGGACAACTTGGACCAATCGCTTCCGGACTTCGGCTCTCCAGGCATGATGACCTCGCCGCTGACGAAGGACCGCGTTCCGGACGCCCACACCCCTCCCGAGCGAGGCGGAGCATAGCAGGTTCGGGTGAGCTTGTGAAGACCTTCACAAGCGGAGGGGCTCAGCTCCGGATCACGGGGAGCAGCGAGGCAGAGGGAAGGTCGAGCGGCACGGAGATCCGCTGGGTCAGAATGTCGCGCTGGCGGTTGACCAGCTCCTCGAGCGTCATCTGGGAGAGGATGCGCTCGACCTCCTTCTTGACCGCCAGGAAGACCTCGCGGATGGCGCAGAACTCGGTCCCCACGTCGATCGTGCAGGGGAGGGAGAGGATCTGGTCGATCCCCGTGGTCTGCCCCTCCAGCGTGACCAGGATGTCGCGCAGGGTGATCTGGGACGCCCGCCGGCCGAGCACGTGGCCCCCTTGAGGCCCGCGGTTCGACTGGATCAGCCGGTCCTTGGAGAGGAGGGCGAGGATCTGGCGCAGATAGGGCTCGGGGATCCCCTGGTGCTTGGCGATCTCGTGGCTGGTGACCGGCCCCTGGTCCGAGTGCATGCCGATGTAGAGCATCGCCCGGATGCCGTATTCGCCTTTGGTGGAGATCTTCATGATTGGCCTTCGTCAAAAGTCTAACACACCGCCCGCCCACTGGCGGCCCACGCGCCCGGCCCGCTCGGCCTCCACGAGGTCCGGCAGCTCCAGGAGATCGCGCAGGTCGCCGCCCCCGGTGTTGCGGGTGAGATGGAGCGCCCGCATCCCGGCCGCGACCGCCCCCTCGACGTCCTCCAGCCGGCCGTCCCCCACGTGGAGCGCCGCGGCGGGCCCGACCCCCAGCTCGGCCAGCGCGTGGAGGAAGATCCGCCGGTCCGGCTTCTCCACCCCCACCTTTTCGGAGTAGGCGATGGTGCCGAGCCAGGAAGCGACCCTCAAGTCCGCGAGCAGGCCGGGGAGGCGGTGGTCCCAGTTGCTCACCACGCCGAGCCGTACCCCCTGGCGGGCCAGCGTGGCCAGCACCCCCGGCACCTCCGGATAGACCTCCCAGGCCGCGGCGGTGCCGAAGCGGTGGAAGAGCTCGGCCGCCGCGAACCGCGAGGGGGGAGGCGCCTCCTTCAGCTCGCAGACCCGTTCCAGGAAACGGGACCACCAGCCGCGCTCCCCCTCCGGATGGCTGGCGAAGCGGTCCCGCCCGGGGTCGGCGCTGCACGACAGCTCCTGCCAGACCACCGAGATCAGCCGCCGCGCCTCCTCGGGGCCGATCTCCAGGCCGTGGCGGCGGAGCACCTCGGAATAGATCTCTCCCAGGCGCGGGCTGTGGATCAGGGTGTGGGTGACGTCGAAGGTCACAGCCTCGATCATGGCTTGAGGATAATGCTCCCGGGGCTGTGATAGGTTGCCGGAATGCGCTCCCCCGTCCTCCGCGCCGCCCTCGCCCTCACCCTCTTCTCGGGGTGGATGGCGCTGCTCTTCTGGGGCTTCGCGCTCGGCGGCGGGGTCCACCTGCTGCTGGCGGGGGCGCTGGGGCTGTTCCCTTGGCGGGCGGTCTAGCCCCGCAGCGCCTCCACCGGATTCGACAGCACCCCAACCCCCGACACCTCCACCTCCACCCGGTCGCCGTCCACCAGGGGACCGACTCCTGAAGGGGTGCCGGTGAGCATCACGTCTCCCGGCTCCAGGGTCATCATCCGCGAGACGTAGAGCAGCAGGTCCACGATGGAGTAGGCCATCATCCGGGTGTGGCCGCGCTGGCGCTCGGCGCCGTTGACCCGGGTGACCACCTCCAGGTCCTCCAGGTCCGCGCCGAGCCGGATGGCCGGCCCCAGCGGGCAGAAGGTGTCGAACCCCTTGGCGCGGGTGAACTGGACGTCCTTCTTCTGGAGGTCGCGGGCGGTGACGTCGTTGGCGCAGGTCACGCCGAGGACGGCGTCCCGGGCCTCCGCGGCCGAGGCGCGGCGGAGCCGGTGGCGCAGCACGACCGCGATCTCCCCCTCGTGCTCCACCCGCTGGCTCTCGGGCGGGAGGACGATCGGCGTGGCCGGCCCGATCAGGGAAGAGGGAGCCTTGAGGAAGATCAGCGGCTCGGGGGGCATCGGGTTGTCGAGCTCCTTCGCGTGCTCCCGGTAGTTGCGGCCGATGCCCACGATCTTCCCCGGA
>JAICSG010000941.1 GCA_025937035.1 Thermoanaerobaculia bacterium
CGACCAGCTCGGTTTCAATCTCGTCGGCTACGGCTGCACCACCTGCATCGGCAACAGCGGGCCGCTCCCCGCGGCGATCTCCAAGACCATCGAGGAGCGCGACCTGGTCGCCGTCTCGGTGCTCTCGGGCAACCGCAACTTCGAGGGGCGGATCAACTCGGACGTGCGGGCCAACTACCTCGCCTCGCCGCCGCTGGTGGTCGCCTACGCCCTGGCCGGGCGGATCGACGTCGACCTCCAGACCGAGCCGCTGGGCACCGGCAAGGACGGCCAACCGGTCTACCTGCGGGACGTCTGGCCGAGCCGCAAGGAAGTCGAGGAAACCATCCTGCGGGCCGTGCGCTCCGACATGTTCCGCGACCAGTACCGCGACGTCTTCGCCGGCGACGAGCGCTGGAACGGTCTCGACGTCCCCGAGGGGGACACCTACGCCTGGGACTCAGGATCGACCTACGTCCGCCAGCCCCCCTACTTCGTCGACATGCCGGCCGAGCCGGCGCCGGTCCAGGACGTCCGGGGCGCCCGCGTGCTCGGCGTCTTCGGCGACAGCATCACCACCGACCACATCTCGCCGGCCGGCTCGATCAAGGTCGCCAGCCCCGCCGGCAAGTACCTGATCGATCATGGGGTCGCCCCCAAGGACTTCAACTCCTACGGCTCCCGCCGGGGCAACCACGAGGTGATGATGCGGGGGACCTTCGCCAACATCCGCATCCGCAACAAGATGGTCCCCGAGATCGAGGGGGGCTTCACCGTCCACCTGCCGGACGGCGAGCCGCTGTCGATCTACGACGCGGCCATGAAGTACAAGGCCGAGGGGATACCCACGGTGGTGCTCGCCGGCAAGGAGTACGGCACCGGCTCCTCCCGCGACTGGGCGGCCAAGGGCCCGCTGCTCCAGGGGGTCCGTGCGGTGATCGCCGAGAGCTTCGAGCGCATCCACCGCAGCAACCTGGTGGGCATGGGGATCGCCCCCCTGGAATTTATGGGGGGCGACACCGCGTCCAGCCTGGGGCTCACCGGCCACGAGGTGATCGACATCGAGGGCCTGGCCGCGGCGGTCGAGAGCGGCTTCAAGAATGGCCGCGAGGTGACCGTGCGGGCGAGGAAGGACGACGGCTCGGTGATCGAATTCAAGGCCCGGGTGCGGCTCGACACCCCCCAGGAGGTGCAGTACTACCGCCATGGCGGCATCCTGCACTACGTGCTGCGGCAGCTCCTGCGGAGCTGAGAGGACATAAAAAGCCCCGCATCGGGGAGGGAACCGCTGCGGGGGGAGGAGAGGGAGCTGAAGGAGATTGTCGGAGTAGTTGACTCCGGGACGGGTCCAACTCCCGAACCCCGTCCCGCTCTGTATAACAGAGGCGGGGTATGCCGGATTCCCATTTCTCCAATTTCTTGGATCTATCCTCCCGGGGCTTTTAGATGCGGATCTTCCTGACCGGCGGCACCGGCTACATCGGCCTCGCCCTGTCGCGACGGCTGGTCGCGGCCGGGCATGAGGTCCGCGCCCTCGTCCGGCCCACCAGCCACGTGGAGCCTCTGAAGCGGCTCGGCATCGCCACCTTCACCGGCGACGTGGCCGACCGCGCCTCCATGCGGGAGGGGATGTCCGGCGCCGACTGGGTGATCCACGCCGCCGCCACGGTCGAGCTGGGCGGCCCTCCCGAGGCGATGCGGCGGGCGAATGTTCAGGGGAGCGAGAACGTGGCCTCCCTGGCCTGGAAGCTGGGCGTCGGCCGCTTCCTCTCGGTCTCCTCCATGGCCTACTTCGGCGGCAGCCCGCCGGACGGCTCGGTCGCCGACGAGACGGCCCCCCTCCAGACCCCCTTCCCAACCCTCTACAGCGCCACCAAGCACTCCGGCGAGCTGGCGATCCAGGAATGGGGCAAGAAGGGGCTCAAGATCAACACCGTCTATCCGAGCCTGGTCTACGGCCCGCCGGGGAAAAAGGAGGGGGCGAACGCCATCCTGCGCGGCTTCCTCCGCGGACGCTACCCTTTCCTGGCCGGCGCCGACCGCAAGACCTCCTGGATCTACATCGACGACCTGGTCGAGGGGATGCTCGAGATGATGGCCAAGGCGCCTCCCGGCCGGAATTACCTGATGGCGGGGGACGTCACCACCCTCCGCAGCCTGGTGGAGCGGGTCTGCGCGCTGGGCGGAGTGGAGCCGCCGCACCCCTACCTCAGCTTTCCGGTGGGTCTGGCGCGGGCCGGGCTGGTCCTCTCGGGACCCTTCTTCCGGCTGGCAGGCCGCCGCCCCCCCTTTACCCACGAGCAGCTCGACAGCCTC
>JAICSG010000783.1 GCA_025937035.1 Thermoanaerobaculia bacterium
GAGGTCGATCGACAGGGTCAGGTTCTTGCCGGGCGCGGCGGGGATGCTCTTGTACTCCTCCAGGAGCTGGCCGCGGCTGTCGACCACGACCACCCGCTCTCCGTCCTTGCCGCGCAGGGAGGCGTCGTAGGTCTGCTCGATCCCCTTCTTGCCGATCATGTCCCCCGGCTGGTAGCCGCCCTTCGACTTCTCGATCTCCTGCAGCGAGGGCTCGCCCAGGTAGCCGAGCAGGTGGGCGGTCTGCTCGCGGTGGCGGTAGAGGCGCTGGTGCTGGACCTCGACCTCGAACTCGGGGTATTCGAGCCCCTCGACGCCGAAGCGCGCCACCTCCGAGAGGGTGAGATTCTCGGCCAGCAGCACCGGCTTGAACGAGGGGATGCCGCGGTACTTCTGCAGGATCTGCTGGAGGTCGGTCACCGGGCGGCTGAGCACGCCGGAGGCGAACCAGAGGCTGTGATCGAGGCTGGCCGTGCGGCTGCGGTCGATCATCAGGCTGTAGCTGGGGACGTTCTCCACCAGCAGCCGCCCCTTGCGGTCGAAGATCAGGCCGCGCGGGGCCTTGATCGGCAGCTTGCGCAGCCGGTTGTTCTCGGCCAGCTCGCGGTAGTAGTCCCCCTGCACGAGCTGGGTGAACCAGAAGCCGGTGGCGATCGCCACGATCAGACCTGTGACGACGGCGGTCAGCACGCGCACGCGGCTGACCAGATCGTCTCGATGCTCACGAACCACCTGCATGGCGCTACCTCATTTCAATCCAGACGGAGCTTGCTCATACGCCCGCGGCGGCGCGCCTCCGAGGAGCGGCGCCAGCTCCCGCCCGCCACGTAGACCGCCATCCCGAGGAGCCCGCAGGAGGCCGCCCGGATGGCCGTCCAGACCGGGCTCGGCGTCTCCGGCGAGGGGAGCAGCACGAACGCGAGCCCCAGGACGATCGCCTGCTGAAGCACGGAGGCGAAGCTGACGAGCGCCAGAACGCCGGTCGGCCGCTGGATCACCAGCCGCTGCGCCAGGCGCGCCGTGGCGTAGCCGATAATGGTATCAGCGAATCCGAACAAGCCGAAGGGGCCGCTGGTCAGAGTGTCCTGGAGGAGACCCACCAGCATGCCGACCAGCAGCGCCGAGAGCGAGCTCCCCTCCAGGCCATGGAGCGCCACCACCACCAGGAAGACGTCGACGGCGCGGGCGAAGTCGGGCCAGAGCCGCACGCCCACGAAGTGGACCAGCGCGGCGAGGGCGACGGCGGCGAGGAGCTTAAGGCTTTGCACCGGGAGCGGCCTCTTTGAGGGTCTGGGGCACGGCCTGGTATTCCAGCAGGTAGACCTGGTCGAGCGTGCCGAAGTCGACGGCGGGGGCGACCTGGATGCGATGGAAGAGCTGCCCCCCCGCCTCGACGGAGAGGACCGTGCCGATCGGGATGCCGCGCGGGAAGACGCCGTCGATGCCGGCGGTCAGCACGCGGTCGCCCGGCCGCACGTCGGCCTGGAGGGGGACGTAGTCGAGCTCCAGCCCGCTCCCCCGGCCGGTGCCGCGCACCACCCCCTGGCGGCGGGTGCGCAGGATCATGCCGCCCACCGCGGCGGCGCGGTCGGTGAGGAGCTGGACCTTCGCGTAGGGACCGGAGACGGTGATCACCCGGCCGACCAGCCCGGCGGGGGAGAGCACCGGCTGATCCTTGCGCGCCCGTTCGTTGCCCGTGTAGAGGATCATGGTGCGCAGCCACGAGGTGTGGTCGACGTAGACGATGTCGACCGCCCGGATGCGCCCGGCCGGGGGGGTGGTGTACCGCATGGCGTCCCCCAGGCGGAGCATCTCCCCCTCGACGTCGGTCAGCCGCAGGAGGCGCAGGCGCAGAGCCTCGACCTCCTCGCGGAGATGGCGGTTCTCCTGGAGCAGGGTGCCGCGCAGCTTCACCCCCTCGCGGGCGTCCTGGACCCCCTCGGGGATTGACGCCACGCCGCGGGCCATGGGGCCCAGCAGGCGCAGGCCCACGACCTCCAGCCGCGTCTGGCCGGCCCGCGCCCCCTGGATCGCCAGGTAGACGAGCTGGCCCACCAGCACGACGATCAACACCCAGCCGGTGCGGCGCTCGTCCACAGCTCAGGACCGATTCGGATTCCGGGTTACCGGATGGAGACCTTGCGCAGCAGGTCGATGTCGGACAGCACGCGGCCGGTGCCGAGCACCACCGAGGCGAGCGGATCCTCGGCGAGCACGACCGGCAGGCCGGTCTCGTCGCGCAGCCGCTGATCGAGATTGCGCAGCAGCGCGCCGCCTCCGGAGAGGACGATCCCCTTGTCCATGATGTCGGCCGACAGCTCGGGCGGGGTACGCTCGAGGGCCATGCGCACCGCCTCGACGATGGTGGCGACCGGCTCGGCCAGGGCCTCGCGGATCTCCTCGTCGGAGATGGTCAGCGTCTTGGGCACCCCTTCGACCAGGTCGCGCCCCTTGATCTCCATCTTCAGCTCCTCCTTGAGCGGGTAGGCGGAGCCGAGCTGGATCTTGATCTGCTCGGCGGTACGCTCGCCGATCAGCAGGTTGTACTTGCGCTTGAGGTACTGGATGATCGCCACGTCCATCTCGTTGCCGGCGATGCGCACCGAGCGGCTGTAGACGGTGCCGGCGAGCGAGATGACGGCGACGTCGGTGGTGCCGCCGCCGATGTCCACGATCATGTTGCCCGACGGCTCGGTGATCGGCAGCCCCGCGCCGATGGCGGCCATCATCGCCTGCTCGACCAGGAACACCTCCGAGGCCCCGGCCCGCATCGCCGAGTCGCGCACGGCGCGCTTCTCCACCTGGGTGATCTCCGACGGGACGCCGATGAC
>JAICSG010000139.1 GCA_025937035.1 Thermoanaerobaculia bacterium
CGCTGAAATTGCCCCGGCGATAGAATCCCACCACCAGATAACCGAACGCGAGATAGCCGATTACGGTCGGGATGTTGAGGAAGGCCACATAGCGCAGGGCCCGGCGGACGCGGGCGAGCAGCGCCGGGGCCGATCCCTCGCCCCGCAGGCGCGACATCTCGGGCAGCTCCGAGGCCGCCACCGAGATGCCGAACAGACTGATCGGCAGCAGATAGAAGAGCTGCGCGAAACGGTCCGCCGAGGCCGAGCCGGTGGAGAGCGAGGTGGCCAGGAAGAGGTCGATATAGCCGGCGAGCTGCACCACGCCCCGCCCGGCCACCGCCGGCCACCACGCCGCCAGCGCCTCCCGCACCCCCGGCACGCTCAGCGAGAGCGACGGCCGGAAGCCCTTGAGGATGCTCAGCACCAGGGGGAGCTGCACCCCGAACTGCAGCAGGCCGCCGGCGAAGCCCCCCCAGCAGGCCGCCTTGAAGAGCTGGACCTGCTCCGCGGCTCCCCGCGTCCCCCCGAGCTGGCGCCCCACGAAGATCAGGGCCGCGATCATCGCCGAGTTCCACAGCACCGGCGCGAAATAGGGCAGGAAGAACCGCCGGTTGCTGTTCAGGATCGCCAGCGCCCAGACCGACAGCACCAGCAGGCCGGTCATGGGGAACAGGATGCGGATCCCCATCACCGACAGGGCGAAGCGGTCGACCGCCATCCGCCCCGCGGCGACCGCGGCCGCGTCGCGCAGGAAGCCGGGCGCCAGCAGCACCACGATCGGCTTGGCGAGCAGGATGCCCAGCAGGGCGAAGCCCGCCGCCGCGGCCACCATGAGGCCGAAGATGGCTCCCGCGAAGCGCCCGGCCTCCTCGTTCCGCCCCTCCTCCAGCAGGCCGCTGTAGATGGGGATGAACGACGCCGAGAGTGCCCCCTCTCCCAGCAGGTTCTGGAGCACGTTGGGGACGCGCATGGCGGCGGTCAGCGCGTCCTGGTGCGGGCCGACGCCGAAATAGCGCGCGAAGGCCCCCTCGCGCACGAACCCCATGATCCGGCTGAGCAGGATGCCGGCGAAGACGCTCGCCGCCCCCATGCGCGAGCGGGGGCGGCGCTCCGGAGGCCGCGGCGGCTCCCGCGGTGTGGTCGGATCGACGCTCTCGGCGGGCTCGCTCACTGGGGAAAATCGTTCCAGTTCAGGATCGCGTTGTAGACGAACCGGAAATCCGACAGATTGAGGAACCGGTGGAGCGGATCGAAGGAGAACAGGATCACCCGCCCCTTGCCCGCCGGGAGGTCGAGGATCGCCGGCTTGCCGTTCACCATCTCCTCCCCCCTGACGAAGCCCGAGAGCACCAGCCGGTTGTCCTCCCGCCGCTCGGGCTTCGGCTTGGGAGCGGAAGCGGGCGCGTCGAGATCCTCCACCACGATCCCGGAGGCGTCCTTCTTCTTCGCCTCCTCCTCTTCCCCCTCCGGCTTCTTGGTGCCGAATTGCAGCACCACCCGCGACCGTTCAGGTCTGGGCACGTCGTAGATCGGACCGTTGCCGCGGAAGACGTGGGTCAGCTCCTCATACCCGTAGACGATCGGATGCTCGGGCCGCACCACCTTGGCGCGCAGCTCCGAGCCCGGCGTGTTGAAGCCCCCCTGCAGGACCGAGGCCTGGCGCACCATCCCCCCGTCGACCGGCAGCCGGCCGGCCCCGCCCAGGGCGATCAGCACGCCGCCCCCCTGGACGAAGCGGTTGAGGTTGAGCAGCCCCTCGAAGCCCATGCCGCCGGTGATGTCCTCCGAGGCGTCCGGAATGCCCTGGCTGGGAAACTCCGGCGTCCTGGTGAACGGCAGCGGGCTGAATTTCGGATCGATTCCGTGCACGAGGTCGGCCAGGCTGCCGCCGGTGGTGGGATAGAGGATCACGTCGAACCGCTCCGCCAGATTTCCCCGCTTGAGATCGTCGTCGTTGATCGACGTGTACGGGATCTTGGCGCGGTCGAAGGTATAGCGAACCCAGCCGGCGTCCTGGGTGTCGATCCAGTTGTGCAGCACCGCCAGGCGCGGCAGATCGACCAGATGCCGCTTTACGTCCGGGACCGTGGCCGCCGCCGTGAACGCGAGGCCGGTGCGCCGGGCCACCTCCTCCACCGCCGCGCGCGGCGCCTGCACGATCCAGCTTCCCGGCGGGTAATTGACCCCGCCCGCCGTGAAGGCCACCTCGGCGGCGTCCACCTGGTTCGTTCCCAAAAGGACCCGGGCCTCCAGCAGCGCCGTCTGGCCGGTGTCGCGCACCAGGAAGACCTCCCCGGCGCCGCTGACCGTCCCCTCTGCGGCCAGGTTGGAGGCCACCGGCTCCATGGCGGCGTCGAGGACCTTCTTGTCCGCCACCGATTCCGCCGTCACGCCGTACATCAGCGGCCAGGTCCAGGCCACGTCGTCGTACGGCGGATTGGGCTCGTCGGGCGGAAACTTCTGCTCCTCCAGCAGGTTGTTGGCGAAGGGGCCGTACGGCTGGTCCATGCGCACCACGTAGGTCCCCGCCGGCCAGGTCTTGCTCCCGAGCTTCGCCTCGGCGGTCAGGCGGTGGACCTCGATCCGGTGCTGGCGGAGCTGATTGATCAGATAGGCCAGGCGGGCCGGATCGCGCTGGTCCGCCGGCAGGACCCAGGCGTACGGGGCCTCGGTCCGCCCCTTCTGGAGCGCCCGGTTCCCCTTGGTCCAGAAGTCGAGGAGCATCTCCTCGCGGTGCAGAGAGGCGTACTGGAGCGCCGAGAGCACCCCCGCCTCCATGTAGTTCGTGTTGTTGCGCAGCGACCAGCGGAGCTTCTTCTTGGGCGGCGTCAGGCGGTACCACTCGACGTCGGTCACCGGCTTGCCGGCGAAGCGGGCGCGCGAGAGGTCGCGGTCGTAGGTGCCGGCCGTGGCGTTGCCGAACGTCTCGTAGAAGCGCCCCACCGAGTGGTGCTCGTTGGCCACCGAGTTGAGGTAGCCCGGCCACCAGCCGTCGAAGAAGGCCCAGGTGAAGACGCCCGGGAGCCCCTGGGCGGCGAGGGCGCCGGCCTCGTGATAGCCGAATTGCGTCCACTCGTCGATCGTCACCGGATCGATCGCTTTGTTGTACGGCCCGTAGCCGGTCATGATGTAGAGCAGCGGCAGCGACTCGTGGAGGTCGTGCATCACCTGCGGATGGAAGGCGTAGAAGGTCTCGTGGATGGCGCGGGTCAACGCCTGGGTGACCTGCATGCCGTCCCGGTTGTTGTCGTGGAGCACGTAGTGCCCCCAGTACGGCGGCGAGAGGATGTCGCCGATCTCCTCGTACGAGCCCTTGCGCCCGCGCACATTGCGGTAATACCAGTCCACCATCCGGTCGCGGCCGTCCGGCTCGGTGACCGGGGTGATCATCACGATGGTGCTCTTGCGGATCGCCTGGATCTCCGGCTTCTCGGAGACGGCCAGCCGGTAGGCCAGCTCCATCAGCATCTCGGGGCTGCCGGTCTCGGCCGAGTGGAGGCCGCCGGTCAGCCAGTAGAAGACCTTCCCCTCCCCCGCCAGCCGCCGGGCCTCGTCGCGCGTCGTGCGCCGCGGGTCGGCCAGGCGGGCGGTGAGGTCCTTGTAGCGGTCGAGCGCGGCCAGGTTCTCCGCGTCGGAGACGAAGGCCACGATCATCTCCCGGCCTTCCTCGCTGGTGCCGATGACCTCGACCCGGACGCGGTCGGTGGCCGCCGCCAGCTTGCGGAAGTAGCCGTGGACGTCCGCCACCCGCGACAGCTCGTCCGGAGCGCCCACGAGGTGCCCCAGCACCTTGGTGGGAGACGGCACGGTCGCCGAATCCGGCACGTAGGCGACCGACTCGGCCAGATACTCGGGAGCGGTGGTGTACTCCTTGATCTTCTCGACGCTCCCGGGCTCCGGCACGTCCGGAGCCCAGGAGCCCTCCGCGGCCGGCGGCGGCGCGGCGGCTGGAGCCGGAGGCGGCGGCTGCTGGGCGAAGATAGGGATGCAGGAAGCCAGGGCGAGCAACAGGGTCGGGACGAGGCGGGCTTTCACGCGGATCTCCTTGGAAGGATGGGTACAATATCCGTTCCGGGGGGTGGGGACAAGGAGATAGGCGGGCTTGACTTGCCTCCAGGGGCCGGAAGAAACTGATCCCATGACACGCGCCCACGCTGCCGCCAAGGCCTTTGAGGAAGCTCTGGAAGAGGCGATCGAGGACCACTCTCTTCCCGAGGACGCCCCTGAGCTCCAGGATCCACGGGATCTCGGACGGCGGGCGGCTTCTCTGGCCGTGTCGGAAGCTGCTTGGCGCAAGGTCCTGGGGCCCCTGCTGGAGACCGGCCAAGCCCAGGAGCTTCTTGGTCCGCAGGACGTCAGCGATCTCACGCGGAAAGGCTGCCTTCTAGTCCTTCCGGGTTTTGGCGGGCGCAATCTTTATCCGGCTTTCCAGCTCAGCCCTGACGGCCGCCCCTATCCCGAGATCGCAAAGATCCTCGAAATCTTCTCGGACGCCGTTGAAACTCCTTACACCGTTGCCTCCTGGCTCGTCAGCCCCCAGGATCTCCTGGATGGAGAGACCCCTATCGCCTGGTTGCGGGCTGGAAAGAATTCGTCGCAGGTCTTGGCGGCGGCGCAGCGGAGCGCCGGCGAGCTCAGTCTCTGATCGAGATCCCCTCTGAGCCCTCTCGCACCTCCCCCCGAGGATCTCCGGGAGTTTCCAAGCCTCCGCCTGTCCCGCGGGTCCACGCTTTTTCGCATTCATCGGATCGGGCTTCATCCGTGGTGGTTCTCTCGCAGCGGAGCCGGCCGTTTCGATCCAGTCGCGTCCGAGGACCTGGGGAGTTGTTATTTCGCGGAACGCCCCGAGGGGTGCCTTTTGGAGGTCTTCCGGAGCGTCACCACCGCGATCCCTCGACAGGAGATCGATTCCCGGCGCCTCCTTCGGGTCGAGCTCTCCAGGGATGTCCGTCTGGCCGATTGCACCTCGGAGCAATGCCGTTCGTGGGGGATCACCGCCGAGATCCACTCGACTCCCCGGTACGAGGAGACGCATGCCTGGGCGGACGCCTTCGCGCGTGCTGGATTCGAGGGTATTCGCTACCTGCTCCGGCACGATCCGGCGCAACGCCTGGCCGGAGTCGTCCTTTTCGGACCGGCAGGCTCCCCTGCGGATATCCCGGGGCGTCCGGGAGAGCCGATCGGTGAAGAGGTCCTCGAAGAAATCCGCCGCCGTTTCGGAATCCAAATTCGGTAAGCCTACCTGGGCCGTACCGGCTTGCGATCCTCCCAACTGGCGGGCTCGATCTCCACCTCGTAGAACAACTCGGCCGTCCTGGGAGCCTTCTGGAGGGCCTTGTCGATCTGATCGGAAGCCGGCTGGAAGATGAAAGGACGCCGGGGATAGAGCCGGTCGTTGACCCAGTAACGGTTCCATTCGTCGGTGGTGGCGATGAAATCCTGCGTGAAACCGGCCGCGGTGGGATACTTCCCCTCGACCTCCAGGCAGCCGTGGATGCAGATGTCCACGTAGGATTGAACGATCGGAAATTGAGGCGTGGCCAGATTGTCGCCGATCTTGTCCGGCGGGATCAGGTTGATATAGGCCCACACCAGCCCGTCGAGAGGCTTGTCACGGCCGTCGAGCATCTTGATCTTGTCGGTATCGATGCGGCAGCGCTGATAGCCGGCGCTCTCCCGGCGGTCCGTCGCGGCGAGCTCCTCGGCGGAAACCTTGTAGATCACGCCGTTGCAGACCGCTCCGGGATCATCGATGGCCCCGAGATAGGTCGTGGTCAGACCGCTCGCCGCGCCGCGCGCCCACCAGCCGCGGCGGATGCCCTGGACCCGCGCGGGCCAGGCGTCGACCGCCGAGGGGGTGGTCCGCCGCCGCGACTCGTCCTCGATGAGCGATCCATAGCCGAAGATGAAGTTTTGCGGCCCCTTGGCCCCCCCGCCGCTGATGTCGATGCATTCCATGCCGATCCTCCTTGAGCCTTGGCCTGTCCGTCGGCGATTATAGGCGTGCCGGGTTGAAATGCCTTCGCCCAAACGCCATCAGGTGAGGGAGGATCTCAATGGCCAAAAGCACCCGCGTCCGGCTCGTTTCCCTGCTCGCGCTCCTTTTCGCGATGACGGCGCTCGCCCCGGGGCGGGCCCGCGCGGACGTCCAGACCGACGTCCAGGAGGAGCTCGAAAAGGCCCAGAAGCTCTACTCCGCGGGAAATTACCGGGCAGCGTGTGAGGCTTATCAACGGGCCCACGAGCTGGCGCAGGGCAAGTCCTCGCCCAGCCTGATCGGGCTGTCCGGCTGCTACGCACAGGCCAAGGACGAGGAGAAGTCCCTCGCCGCGGCGCGCCTGGCGCTGGCGGTCGCGGCGACCCCCGACGAGCGCACCAAGGCCGCCACGACCCTGGTACACGCCCTGCTCGCGGCTCACCGCGACCAGGAGGCGTCGGATGTCCTCCAATCCCTGCGGAAGCAGGGCATGACCGAAGACGAGATCCGGCAAGAGGTCCTCTCCGGCGTGCTCTCTGAAGGCTCCGAGGAGGATGCACGGCGGCTCCTCCGTCTCGATCCAAACATGCCGTTGCGGATCCAAGGCGAGCTCGAAAGCAGACTCAGCCGGCCGCAAGTCCTCCATACGGTCAAACCCGAGACACCTTGGGAGGCTCGCCAGCACCCTGGCTTCTACGGCACCGTGATCGTCGAGGCCACCATCGATACCCAGGGAAACGTCAGCTCCGTCAGAGTGCTCAAAGAACAGCCCTACGGGCTCACCGAGTCTGCCGTGAAGGCGGTGAAGAGGTGGAGATTCAAGCCGGCAACCCTCGACGGCAAACCGGTTACCGTCTATTACGTATTAACGGTCAAGTTCCAGATCGGGATCTGAGGCCCCGAAAGGATACCGCCCGGGCTCCCGCCTCGCGGAGACGGGGCGTCGGTGCAATGCTGATAGGTGGCCCAATCAGGATTCAGCACGCAGCCGAGCTCCGTGGACATCGCCTCCAGATAGCACTCCCCGTCGACGGCGTTCGTATCGGTGAGGGTGCCGTCGAGATCGAAGATAGCGAGGCGCGTCACGGCTTCAACGTCCGGTCCAGAAAATCGAGAATCTCCCCAGGCAATCGCTCATGGAGCTTCTCGCGATCGAAACCCTCGGGGTCCGTGGAGGGGAGGAAGCCCGGATTTCTCATCGGAGGCGGAAACGGGCTCAAAAACGCGAAATGCCCGGCGTTTTCGATCTCCCTCCAGATGACCTGGGATCGATCCGGAACGCGCTCCAGCAGGAGCTCCGCCTGCCAGCGCGGAGTGACCGGATCGTGCTCGGCGGTGAGCATCAGGACCGGAACGGTGACCTCCCGTAGCGAATCCGGGGGGAAGAAAAAGGCGGTGCCCGGCGCCATCAGCACCAGGGCCCGGACGCGCGGATCCGGCACCACCTCCACCCTCTCCCGATCCCTGGTCCAGGGGACGCCCCCCGCCACGGCCAGAGCGGTGTAGCCGCCCATGGAATGGCCCAGAATGGCGACGTTGTCCGCTTGCACGTGAGCGCCGACCCTGGCGTCCCGGGAGACGGCGTCCATCGTGAGCCGGACGTGCCGTGGACGGCGCACCAGGTTCTCGTAGGTGCCTTCCAGGGAATTGTCGTTACGGCTGTTTCCCGGATGCTCCAGGTGGGCGACGACGTCGCCGTTCCTCGCCAGGTGAGTGGTGATCGTTCGATAGACGAAAGGCGAGCCGCCACTGCCATGGGAGACCACGACCAGCGGGAACCGGCCCTCCGCCACCGGCGCCTCCGGGCTGACGTCGAACGGATAGGGCCCGAACGGAGTGGGCGCCGAAGGGGTCCCGGTCGGGTAGAGGATCAGGACCGGAAACGAGAGGCCCCTGGCGTCGTCAGAGACCTGGATCTGGCGGCTGCCGGCGAACATGGGCGAGGGGCTCTCCCTGAGAATCCGGATCGTACCAGCTCTCCCGGGCGCGATGGCGGAATGCCCCCTTGAAGCGGCCTGAGATCCTTCCGCCCTCGGCCGCCGGACGGAATTTAGAGTCTCTTTCCCTCGGCGGTCCGGTTCGAGAGCGGAATCTACCGCCAGCTCCGCGGAATTGTTGAAGCATTCTCCGGAACCTACCGCTTGCTCCAGAGAATTGTTGGGGTATTTTCCGGAACTTGCCGCCAATTCCGGAGAGTTGTCGAGGCATTCTCTGGAATGTGCCGCGAACTCTCCGGGATTGTTGAGTCATTCTCTAGAACGTACCGTTACTTCCGCTCGACATAACAACATTTGACCAGAATCTGCCGCATGTTCCGGCTGTCGGACGCACAGCCGGGAGGAATCTACCGCCTGCTCCCGTCGGAGGCCGGACCGCCGGCCCCGGCGCCCCCTCCCCCTACCCTGCC
>JAICSG010000877.1 GCA_025937035.1 Thermoanaerobaculia bacterium
CCGCAGCAGCCAGCAGTCGGTCCTCATGCTGGCCAACCAGGATGGGGACACCTTCCTCAAGAACTGGAAGACGGCCACCGGCAGCCGCAGCCGGCTGGTCGACCTCACCATCTACCCGAGCGGCGGCAAGATCCTGTTCACCGGGCTCTTCCGCGACCTCGGCGAGAAGCACTCCCTCTGGGTGGGCCAGAACCGCAAGGAGTTCGACGCCAAGGTGAAGGAGCTCAAGAACACCCAGGGGCTGCAGCTCATCGACGTCACCACCTACAAGCCCAGCTCGACCGTCCTCTACGCGGGCGCGTTCCGCTATGAGGAGACCCAGAACGAGTACTGGCAGGCCCTCGACCGCGCGGCCTTCGAGAAGAGATGGCAGGCGGCGCGCGGCAAGCAGATGCAGCTGATCGACGTCGAGACCTACAAGGACGGCAACCAGCGGCTCTTCGACGCCATCGTCCACGGCGGCACGCCCGGCGATGCGGTCATCGGGGTCGACCTCAACGCCTTCGTGACCCGCTGGCGCGACATGGTCTCCAAGGGGCTCCGCCCGACCGACCTGAAGGTCTACCAGGAGTAGGAGAGTGAGATCGGCATGGCGGGCGCTACAATACCCGCCATGCCCGACACCCCGGCCCCACCCGCCCCCGAAGAGACGCCCGACCCCGTCGACGAGGCCTCCGAGGAGAGCTTCCCCGCCAGCGATCCCCCCGCCTGGGAGCCGCTCCACTCCGGCCCGCCCAGCGATCATCCGGAAGAGCCCGCGAAATCCGGCACATAGACCTATCGTAAAAAGCAACCATCGTTGTTTGTTCCCGCGAGCCCGTCTACAGTGAGACTGTAGTCGTGGTCCGATGTTAGTTTTGCAGGTTTCTTTCAAATCTGTTTTCATCTATTGAAGGGAAGAGATCATGAAAAAAAACCTTTTCATCTTCGTCCTTGGCCTCCTTGCTCTCGCCCTCCCCTCGCTGGCGCTGGGAACGCCGGACGGCCAGCCTCCGTCAGAAGAGACGGTCTGTGACAGCCTGGACGGGGTCCTCTTCGGTCTCTGCAACGCCTACTGCGAGGCGATGGATTGCGACAGCCCGCAGCCGCAGGCCTCTCCCACCGCCTGCGCCAAGGTTCTGGACAATTTCATGAAGCACAGCGGCGGCCAGGCCCCTCCGTGCGCGGTGACCTGCCCCTGCGGCGCGGCGATCCCGTTGTTCGCCAGCATCGTGTCCGGCAGCGTCACGGTGCAGCAGTGCGTCGCCGACAACGTTTCGCAGGTGACCAGCGTGGTCACCCCCGAGGGGACCTTCGTCCTGGTGAACCAGTCCGCGGCGCCTCCCTACTGCAGCGCCAATCTCACGCAGTTTCTCCAGATCACGCCCCAGGAGGCCGCCGTCTGCCAGCAGCTTCTCCAGCAGGCCGCGACGCAGCAGGGCGTCGTGTGCGCGCCCCCGGAATAGGAGCGCTGGCCCGGAGCCTGCAGCGGCCCTCTCCACGGAGGACACGACGATGGCAGGCAGATCCAGGACCCCGATCTCCCCAGTGAAGCCCGGTCAGGGGTAGAGCTCCACCCCCTCGGCTTCCTTCGTCACCAGCGTCCCCGCCTCGCCTTTGGCGATGCGGGCGACGTCGGCCAGCGAGCCGATGGCGGCCGTCCTGCCGGTGTGCTCGGCGAATTCGATCGCCGCCTCGACCTTGGGGCCCATCGAGCCGCTGGCGAAATCGTAGGCGGCCAGGGCCTGGGGGGAGGCCCGCCGGATCGCCCGCTGGGTGGGCTTCCTCCAGTCGAGATAGATGGCGTCGGCGTCGGTGGCCATGATGAAGAGGTCCACCTCCAGCTCGCGGGCCAGGAGAGTGCTCGCCCGGTCCTTGTCCACCACCGCGTCGACGCCGTGGAGCTGGCGCCCGGGCGCATACATGGTGGGGATGCCGCCGCCGCCGGCGCAGATGACGATGCATCCCTTCTCCAGCAGCCACTTGACCGGCCGCACCTGGAAGATCCGCTTCGGCTGCGGCGACGGCACCACCCGCCGGAAGCCGTCGCCGTCCGGCGCCATGGTCCACCCCTTCTCCGCCGCCAGGCGCCGGGCCTCCTCCTCGGTATAGACAGGACCGATCGGCTTCGTGGGGTGCTCCCAGGCCGGATCGTCGGGATCGACCTCGACCATCGAGAGGATGGTGGCGAACGGCTGCTCGAACGGCAGGAGGTTGCCCAGCTCCTGCTCGATCATGTAGCCGATCATCCCCTCGGTCTGCGCGCCCAGCACGTCGAGCGGATAGGGGCTGACCTGGCTGTAGGCGGCGCTCTGCAGGGCCAGCAGCCCGACCTGCGGGCCGTTGCCGTGCGTGATCACGAGCTGATGCTCCAAGCCCACCAGCGGTGCCAGGGCCTCGGCCGCCAGGCGGACGTTCTTGCGTTGATTCTCGGCGGTCATCTCCTCGCCCCGCCGCAGCAGGGCGTTCCCGCCCAGGGC
>JAICSG010000171.1 GCA_025937035.1 Thermoanaerobaculia bacterium
CCAGAAGCTGCTCGGCTGGTTCGGCGGCCACGGGTTCGCGGCGACTCTCCAGGGGATGACCTCGATGGGTCTGCCGGCGGTGATCGTCCTGCTGGTGATGATCGCCGAATTCTTCGGCTCGATCGGCCTGGTCACCGGCTTCCTGGGCCGTGTGGCCGCCTTCGGCATCTTCTGCGTGATGGTGGGGGCCATCCTCACCGTCCACCTCCACAACGGCTTCTTCATGAACTGGGAGGGGACGCAGAAGGGGGAGGGGTTCGAGTACCACCTCCTGGCCATCGGCATGGCCATCGCCATCATGGTGAAAGGGAGCGGGCGCCTCTCGGTCGACCGCTCGATGACGCCCGACCGGCGGATCTATCGTTAACCCTGGCGCATGAAGTGCCACCGGAGGTCGCCGTCGAGGCGGCGGTAGACCTCCGGCTGGATCTTCGGGGCGAAGCGGTGGAGGACCACGTTGATCGGATCGCCGTGGGCCGCGGCCTCGATCGCCTCGGCCGCGTCGCTCCCCGCCTTGCTGATGTAGGTCTGCCAGACCCCCTGGCGCACCGAGACCGAGCCCATCGAGACGTTCGGCATCCGCGCCACCCCCTTGCGGAGCGTCGCGATTTTCTCCTTCAGGCTCTTCTCGTCGTCCATCGGCTCGCGCTGCCAGGGGGTGAACGGCTTCGGCACCAACACGTTGACCCCCATGTGGATGTTGCCGATCAGCCCCTTCTTCGGCAGCTCCTCCAGCATGACCGCCCGCGCCTGGGCCACGAGATCCAGAATCCCTTGGACGTCCTCATCCGTCTCCCCCGGCAGCCCGACGATGAAGTAGAGCTTGAGCGAGGTGAAGCCGTGGCGGAAGATCAGCCGCACCTTCTCCAGCAGGAAGGAGTTGGGGATGGGCTTGCCCATCTTCACCCGCAGCTCGTCCGTGCCGGTCTCGGGGGCGAGGGTGATCGAGCGGTCGCCCGAGTCGTGAAGGGCCTCGAGCACCCCCTCGGTCACCGCCGGGATGCGGATCGACGAGACCGAGGTCCGGAAGCCCAGGCCGTTGGCCTCGCGCAGGATCTTCTCGATGTCGGGGTGATCCCCTACGGCGGTGGCCACGAAGCCGAGCTGGTTGGTGACCGGCCGCGCCCGCTCCAGGGAGGCGAGGATGTATTCGGTCGGATGCCACCGGAAGCGCCCCATGCCGAAGCTGGCCCAGCAGTAGCGGCACTTCTCGGGGCAGCCGCGCGACATCTCGATCAGGAACTTCTCGGAGAATTCGGTGTGCGGGGTGACGATCGCGGTCGTGGGCAGGTGCCCCGGCTGCTTCATCTGCTCCTCGGTCAGCTCCCGCTTGTTGAGCTTGGGGAGGGCATCCCCCTCCTCCTCGTAATGATGGAAGGCGGGGACGTAGAAGCCGTCGAGGGCCGCCAGCCGTTCGATCACCGCCTCGCGCTGCGCCTCCTCTTCGAGGGCGGCCAGCAGGTCGGGCAGCACGTTCTCAGCGGCGCCGATGGCGAAGACGTCGACGAATTCCGACATCGGCAGCGGGTTGATCGAGGCGCAGGAGCCGCCCATCACGATCACCGGGTCCCAGGGGCCGCGGTCCTTCCGCCGCAGGGGGATGCGGGCCCGGCCGAGCATCTGGACGAGGTTGACGTAGTCCTCCTCGAAGGAGACCGAGAAGCAGACGCAGCCGAAGTCGTTCATCGCCCGGCCGGTCTCGACCGAGATCGGCATCCCCACTCCATCCGTGAAGAAGCGCTCGGCGGTCCACTCCGGGGTGCGGTGGACCAGCTCGTAGACCCGCTGGAACCCCAGGCTGGACATCGCCACGTGGTAGGTGTTGGCGTAGGCCAGCGCCAGCCGGTACCGGCCGTGGGGAGAGAATCTCTCCACGGGGCGCTCGGCGGCGAGGATGGGGGACCAGTCGTGGGCGGCGGACCTCTTCATGGCGCTTATTCTAGAACCCCTTAACGGAAGGCCGCATTCCTCATCGGGCGGCCTGGGAGTCGCCGCTCAGCCGCCCCACGGCGTGGATGGTCACCCGCACCTCCTTCTCGACCCGCAGGAGGAAGAAGCTAGGGTCCTTCATCCCCCAGTCGAGATAGGGGACGATCATCATGCCGGTCCCCTTGACCTGGGTGCCGTCGCTGGTGGCCACGATCGTCATGTCCATGGGGCGCTTGGTCCCGTGCAGCTCCAACATGCCGTGCAGCTCGAGCTGGCTCCGCCCGACCGGATTGAGCATGCCGCTGAAGCGTTGCGGCTCGAAGACGATCTCGGTGTAGCTCGGGCTCTCCAGGATCTTCTCGTGCATCTTGTGGTCGCGCCGGGAGACGCCGGTCTGGGCGCTGGTGGCGTCGAGCACGAACCGGCCGCTGGCCTCGTGGGTCTCCGGGTCGATCCGCACCGATCCCTCCTTGGCCCGCAGAAAGCCGTCGACCGTATGGAGGGTGGCGCCGAAGGTGAAATCGACCTTCGTGGCGGCGGGGTCGAGCTCGAAGGTGTAGGTGGCGGCGGACAGGGGATAAGCAAACAGCAGGGCCAGCGGGAACCAGACGACCTCCTTGCGAAGCATGGGTCTTCCTCCTCGTGGGTTCGGAGATCAATTGATCCGAGATCAGTCAGAGATCAGACGGCCATCAGCCTCCAGGCCAGCCGCAGCGCCCCCAATCCCAGGCGGCGCGGCGGCAGGGTACGGGCATGGATGCCCAGCAGGCGTGAGAACAGGGCCGGCTCGGCCGCGAGCGCGCGGACGGCGCGGGCCCGCAGCCGGGGTCGTCGCTCCAGGGCGAGCACCAGGCCGGTCATGAGGTCCGGGAGACGGTTGATCCGGCGGTGGGCTCTGGCATAGCGGCCAAGGTCCCCCGCGACGATCGCCTCGACCAGGGCCGCCGACTCATGGAGGGCCACCGCCAGTCCTTCTCCGGTGATGGCGTCGAAGTAGCCCGCGGCGTCCCCGACCAGCGCCAGATTCCCCTTGTGGACGGCCCGGACCCGCTGCCGCAGGGGGCCCGTTCCGCGGTCGCGTGAGGCGAGCGGCGCTCCGGCCACCCGGGTGCGCAGCTCGGGGAGGCTCTCCAGGAGAGCGTCGAAATCCGCCTTGCGGCCGCTCCAGAGGAAGGCGATCCCCACCTGGTCCGGGGCGACGGGGGTCACGTAGGCCTCGCAGCCCGGCCCCCAGTAGACCTCCACGAAATCGCTCCACGGCGCCATGGCGAAGTGCCGCCGGACGCCGTACCGGAGTAGGGGCCCGGCGCCGCCGTCGAGCCCGGCCCACTGCCGGACCCGCGACCGCAGGCCGTCCGCCCCCACGATCCAGCGGGCGGTGAGAACCCCTTGATCGGTCTCCACCCCATCCTCCTGCAGCCCCTCCGCCTTGACGCCCCAGCGCAGGTCGACCCCCACCTCCTCCGCCCGGCAAACCAGCGCTTGGTGGAGCTCGGTCCGGCGCACCCCCAGCCCCCCGGCGTCCGGGAAGAGCCCTTCGGCCACCGCTCCGCGATCGAAGTAGCGTATGCCCCGGAAGGGGAGCCCGCGCGGCACCACCCCGATCTCCCGCAGCCGCGCCACGGCGTCGGGCATCAGACCCTCGCCGCAGGCCTTGTCGATCGGCGGCCGGGCGCGGTCGATCACCGTAACCCCGAGCCCCGCGAGCCGCGCCCGGATGGCGGTCGCCAGCCCCGCCGGCCCGCCGCCCACGATCAGCAGGTCGTTCATCCTTCCCGCCGATCCCAGCGCATCCGCGCGTAGGCCCGGCTGGAGCGGGCCATCGCCCCGGCCAGCCGCAGCGGGGTGGCCGGCTCCGGGGGGGTGAGCTCCCCCGCCAGATAGAGCCGCAACGTCTCCCCCCGGCGGAGCTTGCCGGAGGAGGTGCGGGGGAGGGTGCCCGGCGCCAGGACGACCACCTGATCGGGGGAGAGGTTGGTCGCCCCCAGAACCGCCTCGCGGCAGGCCTCCGGCAGCGCCTCCCTTTCAGACGCCGTGGCCTCGCGCGAGGATTCCACGAACAGCGCCAGGGACTCCCCCGGCGCGTCCTCCGGCAGCCAGCTCGCGGCCACCACGCAGCCGGTACGCACGCCGGGGACCCCCTCGGCCGCCCGCTCGATCTCATCCGGTGCGTAGTTGCGCCCGCGCAGGATGATCACCTCCTTGGCGCGGCCGGTGAGGTACAGCTCTCCGTCCTGGAGAAAGCCGAGGTCCCCGGTGTCGAGCCAGCCGTCGCGGAGGGCTCGGGCGGTGGCTTGCGGGTCGCCGAGATAGCCGTCCATCAGCGAGGGCCCCTGGGCCCAGACCCGCCCCACGCGCCCCTCCGGGAGGTCGCGCCCGGCCTCGTCCACGATCCGCAGGCGGAATCCGGGCACCGGCCGGCCCACGGAGACGATCTCGCGGCCGTCCGGCGTCTCCAGGGCGGCGCGGTCCTTCGCCAGCGCCTCGCGGTCGAAGCGCCGGCCGCAGAACGGCCGGCCGAGATCCGAGAAGGTGACGGCGAGCGCCGCCTCCGAGAGCCCGTAGACGGGGGTGAGCGCCTCGGGGCGGAACCCCCAGCGGGCGAAACGGTCGCGGAAGGCGCGCAACACCGAGGGGGCCACCGGCTCGGCGCCGTTCAGGGCCGTCCGCCAGGCGGAGAGGTCGGCCCCCTCCATCTCCTGATCGGAGACGCGGGTGACGCACAGGCTGTAGGCGAAGTTCGGCGCCGGCGAGATCGTCCCCCGGTAGCGCGAGAGGGCCCGCAGCCAGAGAGCCGGCCGGGCCACGAACAGCTCCGGCCCCAGCAGGGTCAGGGTGGCGTCGCGCGCCAGGGCCGGGAAGACGCAGCCGATCAGACCCATGTCGTGGTAGAGCGGCAGCCAGGAGACGCAGCTGTGGCGCGTCTCCCCGGTGTCGGGCCAGAAGCCGCTCAGGATCTCGACCTGGGCCGCGATCGCCCGGTGGCTCAAGGCGACCGGCTTGGGATCAGCTGTAGTGCCGGAGGAGAGCTGGATCAGCCCGAGATCCGAAGGATCGACCCGGACCGGCTCGACCGCCGACGCCGGCAGGTCGCCGATCATCCGGCAGCCGAGGTCGGGGCGCGCCTCGGCGACGGCCTCGCCCAGGATGCGGCGCACTCGGGAGTCGGCCAGCACCAGGCGGGCCCCGGAGCTCTCCAGCATGCGGGCGGTGCGGTGGAGATACTCGCTCATGCGGCCCAGCCGCACCGGTGGATAGAGCGGCACGGGCACGGCGCCGGCCAGGAGGGTGCCGAAGAACCCCTCGAAGAATTCGATGCCGGTGGGGAAGACGAGAGCGACGCGGTCCCCCTTCCGGATGCCCAGATTCAGCAGCCCGCCGCAGACGGCGAGCGCGCGCTCCCGCACCTCCCCCCAGCCGAACCAGGTGGCCGCCTCGGAGCGGTCCACGAAGCGGAGCCCCCCTTCCGGGTGGCGCCCCGCCACGGCGAGCCAGTCGTTGATCATCAATCCCCCAGTTTCCTCCGCACGACGGCCACGAGATCTCCGATGGTCTCGATGGAGCCCTCGTCCAGTTCGTCCAGGCGGACCCGGAAACGGTTCTCCACCTCCGCGGCCAGGGTCAGCAGGCGGACCGAGTCGAGCCGCAGATCCTCGACCAGCCGCATCTCCGGCGTCAGCTCACCTGCCCAACCGAGATGGGCCCGCGCCACCTCGGCGATGCCGTCGAGGATTGCCTCATCGCTCATCGTCCACCTGGCATCAGACGGGAATGCCCTGCGAAGACGGTGCCGTAGTCGGTCATCCGCGCCAGCGCCTTCTCCTCGGCCCGGATGCGGACGCGGAGGATCAGACCATTGAGAACGCTGAAGACGATCGCGGTCATCCAGGCCGTGTGGACCAGCGGCAGGGCGAGCATCTCCGTGATCACCGCCAGATAGTTGGGATGCCGCAGGAACCGGTACGGCCCGCCCGTGACGGGAGAGGTCCCAGGTAAGACCACGATCCGGGTGGTCCACCGGCCGTCGAGGGTCGAGATGACCCAATAGCGCAGCCCCGTCGCCAGGACGATCAGCAGGAGCATGGGGATGCCCAGAGCCGGCACGAACGGCCGGTCCAGGAGCCAGACCTCCAGGGGGCAGCCGATCAGGAAGGCCGTATGGAGGAGCACCATCCACCGGTAGTGCCCCGGCGCCACCTCGACTCCGCCCCGGGCCAGTAAGGCGCGCCGGTTCCGCTCCGCGATCCGCAGCTCGGCCAGCCGGCCGAGGGCGACGAGGAAGACGAGGAGGGTGTAGAGGAGGGGGGTGTCCATGGCGCCCCGTAGTGTACCCGGAAGGCTCGGACGACCCTCTCCTGAGGGTCGTGGTTCTCTCGTCCGGAGATTTGGCGAGCCTAGAGCTCCAAGTTGACATCGGCTTTCGCTATACTTTGCGCGGCTCCAGGAATCCCGTCTCCACTTTCAATGAACCTCGCCGATATCGAGCTGGTCGCCGCGCAAGGCGAATCGGAGACGGTCGAATTCAAGGCCAGCACGGGCCAGTTGCCCAGAGCGGGGAAGGCCCTGTGCGGGTTCCTCAACCGGCTCGGCGGCCTTCTCCTTTCCGGAGTGGACCCTGACGGCAGGATCGCGGGGCAACTGGTTTCCGACAAGACCTTGCAGGATATCGGGATGCTCTTGCGAGGCTTCGAGCCACTGCCTCCGATCTCCATCAAGAGGATTCCACTCCCCAGCTCTTCTCGGGAGGTCATCGTCCTCGAGGCCCAAGCCAGGATCGACCTCGCTCCTTTCACCTTCGAGGGACGCGCCTACGAACGGCTCGGCACGACGGTCTCGCTCATGCCTCAGAGCCGGTATCAGGAGCTGCTGCTCAACCGGATCCACACCCACCATCGCTGGGAAAACCAGCCGGCCGAGGGCTACGACATCCACGACCTGGACGAGGGGGAAATCCTGCGGACGCTACGGCACGGCATCGCGTCGGGGCGAATGCCCGAATCCTCAGGGATGAGCCCCGCCGAGGTCCTGGACCGGCTCGGCCTGCGAGCCCATGGCCGGCTCCTCAAGGCCGCCGTGGTCACTTTCGGCCGCAGGTTCTTGCCCGACTTCCCCCAGTGCCAGTTGCGAATGGCCCGCTTCAAGGGGACGGACAAGACGGAGTTCCTCGACCAGAATCAACTTTTCGGCCACGCCTTTCTTCTTCTGGATGAAGCCCAGCTCTTCCTCCGGCGGCACCTCCCCGTGGCCGGCCGGATCCAGCCGGGCCTCTTCGAGCGCGCCGACGAGCCTTTCTTTCCGATCGAAGCCCTGCGCGAGGCTCTCGTCAACGCCTTCTGTCATCGCGACTACTCCATTCCGGGAGGCGGTGTCAGCTTGGGCGTCTTCGATAACTGCCTGGAGATCTGGAGCGACGGTCCTCTTCCGTTCGGAATCGCCGTCGAGGATCTCAAGAGCGAGCACCGCTCGCGACCCCGCAATCCCCTGATCGCCGAGGCGTTCTTCCGCCGGGGTCTGGTCGAGCGCTGGGGCCGGGGGACCCAGAAGATCGTGGAGCTCTGTACGCTGGCGGGTCACCCCGAGCCCGAGTTCCTCGAACAGAGCGCCGCCGTCGGGGTACGGTTCCTGGCGAACGGTTACGTCGCGCCTCTCCGAGTCTCCCAGGACCTGACCTTGCGTCAGCGAGAGATCCTGCATCTCCTGGCCGGGAAGGGCCCAACTCCCCTCCGGGCCATCCGG
>JAICSG010000615.1 GCA_025937035.1 Thermoanaerobaculia bacterium
ATTTCAAGCTCCGCGGCCGGCGGGTGGACAACTTCCTCTACTCCCTGCTGCGCGAGGAGTACCTGGTCCGCCGCGCGCGGGGGTGAGCTCCCACCCCTCCGCGCGCCCCCGTCCCATCCTTTGGCAGGGTCTTTCCGGCGCCCCTCCCGGTGTACAACCGAGGCTGGAGGTGCCGTCATGCGAGCCAAGATGAAGGAAGGATTGCAGATCATCGCCTTCCTGGGCCTCGCGAGCCTGGCGGCGGCTCTGCCGCTTGCGCAGACCGCCGGGCCGGGAGGGGCCCAGGGTCAGAGGGAATCGCGCGCCGAAGCCGGAGGCCGTACCTACCGGGCGTACTGCGCGAGCTGCCACGGCGCCTCCGCCGACGGGAACGGCCCCAGGGTGGAGGTGCTCAAGGTCAAGCCCGCCGATCTGACCCGCATCCGCGAGCGCAACGGCGGCGCCTTCCCCGAATCCCGGATCGCCGCCATCATCGACGGCCGCCTGGAGATCCACGGCCACGGGCCGGGCAGCATGCCCGTCTGGGGCCTCACCTTCCGCGAGAGCGGCCGCGATTCCGACCAGGAGACGGAGGTCCGCGAGCGGATCAAGGATCTGGTGGCGTATCTGGAGTCGGTGCAGAAGTAGGCCGGCCCCGCCCGGGCATGAATGCCCGGGCTACGTCTCCACCGAAAAGCCGGCTGAAGCCGGCTCCAAAAGTCAGTGTTTTCGAGAGCCGGGTTCACCCGGCTTTTCGTTTGAATCGTAGCCCGGGGATTGATCCCCGGGCGTTTACGGCAACCTCACGTCCGTCTCCGCCGTGGCGATCTTGCCGCTGAGCGGATCGTAGGCGGCCACCACCATGTGGTCGGCCTTGCCGCGCAGCTTGACCTTGGTCTCGTATTTCACCACCTTGCCGGGGGTCGGCGGGTGGTCGGAGGTGAGGGTGACCGGCACTACCGGGATGTCGGCGGTGTTCCCTTCCGCGTCCGAGGCGGCGAAGCGCAGCTCGAGCTGGGCGGTGAACTTCTTGCCGTCCGGCACCACGGTCATCAGGTCCACCGGCAGGCCGAGCGTGATGGGGATCTCCACCTCGCCACGCCTGGCGCGGGTGATCTCGCCGACCTTCAACGGCATGGACAGCGCGCCGGGAGGATTGCCGAAGAGCAGCGCGCTCTCCACCTTCATCGTCACCTCGGCCTTGCGCGAGAGGTCGAGGAAGCCGGTGCGGGTGCGCACCTTGAGGCCGCTCCGCCGGGCCTCCAGCTTCACCTCGTGGTTCTTGTCGTTGTGCTGCCAGCTCGGCGAGAAGCCGAGCCAGTAGAAGGAGCGGGTGTCCTCCTGGGCTTTCGCCAGGGCCAGACCGCGGTTGCTGTTGAGCACCGGCTCGCCGCCGGTCTGCTTGGCCAGGTACTTGAGCGTCCCCTCGACCTCCTGCTCACCCGTGCTGTTGAAGGCGCTCGCCGCGGGGCCGGTCGCCTCGGCGTCCGCGGCCCCGGTCTGAATCCCCGGGACGTCGACCGGATAAAGGGTATAGCCGAGGAGGTTGGCGGTGCTGGCCAACGGACCGAAGACCTCCTCCCCCTCGGAAAGCTCTTTGGTGGGGATGCCGGCGTTGCCCGTGTAGGTCTGGGCCGAGAACGGCCAGCCGCCGGAGAGCAGCAGCATCACCTTGCGCCCCTGCGGCGCCGCGAGGGCGCGCATGGCGGCCACCGCCGCCTGCACGTCCCCCTTCAACTGGCGGATCAGGGTGTCGGCGTAGGCGCGCTGCTGGTCGTTCAGACCGCCGGCGCGCGTGTTGAGGTCCAGGGGGGCGCTGTCGCCCACCGTCTGGCTGGCGAACGCCAGGTCGTGCGCCAGGTTGCGGCTCTCGGTGATACGGTCGAGGCCGCGCGGCTTGCGCGCCATGGCGCGGTCGAACGCCGCCGCGAGGTCGGCCCGCGACCCCGACCAGTTGGAGAGCAGGGCGAGCCGGCCGCCGTCGTAGGCCACGATCGCCATGCGGTCGGCCGGCCCCAGGCGGTGGAGGTCGGCCTTGAGCCCCTTGAGGACGGCGTCCCGGTTGGCGGCGATGGAGAAGTAGTCGTCGACGAAGACCAGGTAGTAGGTCCCGATCTTCCCCTCGGCCAGCCCCTGCACGGCGGGCCCGGCCGGCCTGGCCTCCTTGCCCGCCTCGGCCGGAGCGCCCTGGGCCTCCCCCTCCTTCACCTCGCTGAAATATTCGATCGGCACCTCCTTGCCGTCGACGCGCAGGCGGAAGTCCTCCGGCTTGAGCCCGGTGACCAGCTTGCCGGAGCCGTCGGTCACCACCGCCTCCAGGTTGACCACGCGGACGTCGATCGATTCGCCGAAGGACGGGGGGACGTCCGCCGCCCGGGAGCCCGCGGCGGTGGAGAGGGAGAGGAAAGAGAGAAGCAGGGCGAGCGGTCGTCTCATGGATGTCTCCAAGGATAAAAGGTCTCAAGTACTTCTGTCTTCCAGCATAAATACGTTTCAGGGGAGTGTCACGTCCAGGGGGGCGGAAAGCCGTAAAAGGGACCTCCCCTACGGCATCTTCACGTCCGCCTCGGCCGTGGCGATCTTGCCGCTCAGCGGGTCGTAGGCGGCCACCACCATGTGGTCGGCCTTGCCGCGCAGCTTGACCTTGGTCTCGTATTTCACCATCTTGCCGGGGGTGGGCTGGTGGTCGGAGGTGAGGGTGACCGGCACCACCGGGATCTCGGCCGTGTCGCCGTTGACGCTGGAGGCGGCGAACCGCAACTCCAAGCGGGCGGTGAATTTCGGCCCCTCCGGCACCACGGTCATCAGGTCCACCGGCAGGCCGAGGGTGACCGGGATCTCGACCTCTCCCCGCCGCGAGCGCGCGGCCGCGCCGACCTGGATCGGCATGCGCAGCGCTCCCGGGGGATTGCCGAAGAGCAGCGCGCTCTCCACCGTCATCGTCACCTCGGCCTTGCGCGAGAGGTCGAGGAAGCCGGTGCGGGTGCGCACCTTGAGACCCGCGCGGCGCGTCTCGAGCTGGATCCGGTGCCCCTTGTCGTCGTGCTTCCAACTCGGCGAAAAGCCGAGCCAATAGTAGGAGCGGGTGTCGTCGCGGGCGAGGCCGAGGGCCAGCGCGCGATTGGTATTGAGGACCGGCTTGCCGCCGGTCTCCTGGGCGAGATACTTCAGGGACCCCTCGATCTCGTGCTCGGAGAGGTTGCCGAAGCCCCCGAGGAGGAGCGACTGAGGGACGAGCCCGCCGCCGCCGCCACCGCCGGCCAGGGTGCTCGCGAGGCCGCGCTCCGGCGCCGGATCCCCCGAGGTCGGAGGGGGTGTCGCGTTGACGTCCGCCGCCCCGCTCTGGATGCCGGGGACGTCGACCGGGTAGAGGGTGTAGCCCAGGAGGTTGGCCGTGCTGGTGAGCGGGCGGTAGAGATCCTCCCCCTCGAGCAGCTCCTTGGTGGGCATCCCGGCGCCACGGCTCGCGTAGCTCTGGACCGAGAACGGCCAGCCCCCCGAGAGCAGCAGCATCACCTTGCGCCC
>JAICSG010000549.1 GCA_025937035.1 Thermoanaerobaculia bacterium
CGAGCCTTTGGAGGCGGGGATCTCCGCCTTCGGCGGGATCGGCGACAAGGACGTCACCCGGGAGGACGTGGAGGCGTGGAAGGAGCATACCCGCGGCCGGTTCCGGGCCCGGATGTTCCCCGGAGACCACTTCTTCATCCACGGCAACAAGGATCTCGTCCTCGAAGCGGTCGCGCGGGATCTCGCGGAGATCTCGGCGGCGGCCCCGCGGCCCTGGTGACCGGTTTCCCTCCAAGATCGCCCGCCGCCGGCCTGGAGCTCCAGGCCGGCGAGATCCACGTCTGGTCGGTCCAGCTCGATCCTCCCCCGGAGCAGGTCGAGCGGCTGGGGCGTTCCCTCTCCACGGACGAATGGGAGCGCGCCCACCGGTTCCGCTTCGAGAAGCACCGGCGCCAGTACGTGGTGGGGCGCGGGGCGCTGCGCACCCTGCTCGCCGCCTATCTGGGCACCCGGCCGGAGGCGGTCCGCTTCCGCTATGGTCCGCGGGGGAAGCCCTTCCTCGACTCTCCCCCCGCCTCGGCGGCCGACCTCCAGTTCAACCTCTCGAACTCGGACGAGATGGCCCTGGTGGGCTTCGTGCGGGGCCCCGAGATCGGGGTGGACATCGAATATCTGAAGCCGATGCCCGACTGCGAGCAGATCTCGGAGCGCTTCTTCTCGGAGAGCGAGCGGAAGGTGCTGCGGGGGATTCCCGGGCGGGCCAAGGAGGAAGCCTTCTTCAATTGCTGGACGCGGAAGGAGGCCTACCTCAAGGCGGTGGGGGAGGGGCTCGCGGCGCCGCTCGACTCCTTCGACGTCACCCTAGCCCCGGGCGATCCGCCCCGCATGCTCACTCTCGAAGGGGACCCCGAACGGGCCGCCCGCTGGTTTTTCCACCACCTCGTGCCGGCCGAGATGTACGTCGGCGCCGTGGCGATCGAAGGGGGGGCCTGGGAGGTGCGGACGTGGCGGTTTACTGCACCGTCACAGCCTTTTTCTCCTCCTTGACCACCCCCGCCTTCCCCTCCAGCCACGCCGCCAGGTGGGCCTTCTGCTCCGGGGTGGCGTCGGGCCTCGCCTCCAGCGTCCAGCGATTCTTGGGCTTCTCCCCGAAGGTGACGGGAAGGCGCGTCAGGCGCTCCCGCCGGGCTACCAGCAGGGTGGCCTTCTCGCCGGGACGGTAGTACTTGAGCCTCCCTTCCAGGCCGTCGGAGGAGATCCGGAAGTCGTCGATGGCGAGGATCTCGTCGCCCACGTTGACGCCGGCCTCGTAGGCGGGGGTACCCCGCCGCACCGCGGTCACGGTGACCCGGCCGTCGCGGTTGCTCACGTCCATCCCCAGCCAGGCGGCGGGGAGCTCCTTGGGCTCGGCGTCCTTCTTTTCCGCCGGCTCGGGGGTGAAGCGGAGGCCGTACCAGTCGAGGGCCTCGGCGTAGTCGAGCTCCCCGGTGGTGTCCACGGACTTGCGGAGCCAGTCGCCGAGATCGGTCCCCGCCACCTCTCCGAAGGTCTTCCACAGCTCCTCGGGACGGTAGCCGCGCTCCCCCGAGTAGCGCTGGTATGCCAGGCGCATGGCGTCGTCCAGGCTCTTCCGGCCGCCGGTGGCGCGGCGGATGCGGGCGTCGAGCAGGAAGGCGACGACCTCCCCCTTGGTGTAGTAGCTGATCGTGGTGTTGCCCGAATTCTCGGTCGGCCGGTATTGCTTGATCCAGGCGTCGAAGGAGGACTCGTCGAGCGGCTGGACCTGGCGGCCCGGCGTGGTCTGGAGCGTCTCGATCGACTTGCTCAAGGCCTTCAGGTACTCCTTGACGGTCGAGAAGCCCGCCCGGTGCACCATGAGGCCGCCGTAGTAGGAGGTGAAGCCCTCGACCACCCAGAGGCTGCGGGTGTAGACCTCCCGCTCGTAGTCGAAGGGCCCGAGCTCGACCGGGCGCAGCCGCTTGCCGTTCCAGGCGTGGAAGAATTCGTGGCTGACCAGGCCCAGCCAGTCGAGGTACCCCTCGCGGGTACGGGTGCGCCAGCGGCTGCTCATCAGGGTGCAGGCGTTCTTGTGCTCCAGGCCGCCGCCGTTCTCGGTGAGCAGGTTGAAGATCACGTAGCGCGGATAGGGGGCGACGCCCCAGAAGTCGACCTCGGCCTGGACGATCTTCCGCGCGTCCGCCGCCGAGCGGGGGCCGTCCCACACCCCGTCCTCCCCCTCGTTGACCAGGAGATGGGGCTTGCCCGCGACCTCGAAGGGGTAGATGCGCGCGTTGCCGGCATAGAGGGGGGAGTCGACCAGGGTGTCGAAATCCTCGGCCACCCAGGCGTGCTCGCCGCCTCCCGGCAGGGGTGAAAGCGGGCTGGCCGAGACCTTCCAGGCGGCGGGGAGCTCGAGCCGGACCTCATGAGGGCGTTTACCATCCTCCGCCAGGGTCAGGAAGGTTGCGGCGCCGTTGAGCAGCGCGAAGCCGGAATCGACGAAGTTGGTCCGCACCGACATCTCCCGGGAGTAGACCCGGTAGCGGACGACGATCCGCGGGGCCCGCCGCGTTTCGACGCGCCAGCGGTTCTTGACGGTCTTCTCGACCGGCAGCGGCTCGCCGGTTTCGGTGGCGGCCGAGACCGCCTCCACGGTGCGGGCGTACTCCCGCAGGATATAGGAGCCGGGGGTCCAGACGGCCATCATCAGCTCGACCTCGGGTCGGCCGCCGGTGGGGACCCGCGCCTCGACCTCGACGTAGTGGGTCTGGGGGGCCGGGAAACGCAGGGTGTAGGCGATCGGCTCGGGCATCTGGGCTCCCAGAAGGCTCGCGCTGGAGAGCGCCAGCGCCAGGACCAGGGGTGTCGTCTTTTTCAGCATCGGGCGTCAACTATACTTCGGCCATGGAGACGGCGGCCCCCCACGCGCTCGATCTGGCCTCGGCCTTCGGCGACCTTCCTCCCGGGGATCTGGAGGCGGCGCTGCGCGAATCTCCGGTCGAGGGGCTGCCCGAGATCCGGTGGCGCTGGCGGGAGCGGCAGCGCCGTGGGGTCCCCGGCGGGGTGCCTTCCAGCCTCCCCCTGGTGACCGCGGGCTTGAGCCACGGCATCTCCCTGCTGGCCGACCTTTTCGGCGGCGAGGGGAAGGCGGTGGCGGTCCCCTCCCCGTTCTGGGGGAACTACCGCCAGGCGTTCGCCCTGCGCACGGGGGCGAGGGTGCTTGAGGGCCCCGCCTATGTGGACGGGCGGTACAACCCGCGGGCGATCGCGGACGCCCTGGCGGGATTGTCGGAGGGAGAGCCCGCCGTGGGGATGCTGAACATCCCCTCGAACCCCGGCAGCTACACGCCGGACCGCCAGGAGCGCCGGGCCACCCTCGAATCGCTGCTCGCCGAGGCCGATCGCCGGCCGCTGGTGATCGTCTGCGACGATGCCTACGCCGGGCTGGTCTTCGAGCCGGAGATCTCCCGCGAGTCGCTGTTCTGGGATCTCGCCGGGGCGCACCCCAATCTGCTGGCGGTGAAGGTCGACGGCGCCACCAAGGAGCTCTCCTTCTTCGGCGGCCGGCTCGGTTTCCTCACCTTCGGCGCCGGGCCGGAGTCGGAGCTGGTCCGGGACCTCGAGGCCAGAGTGAGGATGCTGGTGCGCACGGAGCTGGGCTCGCCGCCCGCCGTGAGCCAGGTGATCGCCCTCCAGGCCTTGCGGAGCCCCACGGCCGATCAGGAGGTCGAGGCGGTGCGCCTCCTCCTCGAAGGGCGCTACCGGGTGCTGAAGCGGGCGCTCGCCGGGGTCGATCCCGGCCTCCTGACGGTGCTCCCCTTCAACTCCGGCTGCTTCGCCCTGGTGGAGATCCCCGAACGGCTGAGGATCGACGCCCAGACCGTCCGCCGGCATCTCCTGGCGCACCA
>JAICSG010000229.1 GCA_025937035.1 Thermoanaerobaculia bacterium
AGCGCCCCACCCGGCGGCGGGCGGCGAGCACCTCTTCGATCGCCCCCTCCCCCACCCCCTTGACCGCGCCGAGGCCGTAGCGGATCTCGTCGCCGATCACCGTGAAGTACCAGCTGCTCTCGTTGATGTCCGGCGGCAGCAGGCGGATGCCCATGTTGCGGCACTCCGCCGCGTACTTGGCGATCGAGTCGGTGGAATTGAGCTCGGAGTTGAGCATCGCCGCCATGAAGGCCACCGGGTAGTGGGCCTTGAGGTAGGCCGTCTTGTAGGCCAGGTTGGCGTAGGCGACGCTGTGGCTCTTGTTGAAGCCGTAGCCGGCGAAGGGCTCGATGTAGTCCCAGAGACCGGCCGACTTCTCGCGCGGCACGCCGCGCTTGGCCGCCCCCTCGACGAACTTCTCCTTCATCTTGGCCATGACGTCGACCTTCTTCTTGCCCATGGCCTTGCGGAGGGTATCCGCCTCGGCCATGGTGAAGCCGGCGACCGCCACGGCGATCAGCATCACCTGCTCCTGGTAGGTGATGACCCCATAGGTCTCTTCCAGGATCGCCTTGGTCTCGGGCAGGGTGTAGTTGAACTTCTTCCCCTGCTTGCGCTGGATGTACTCCTCGACCATGCCGACCGACAGGGCGCCCGGCCGGTAGAGGGCGTTCAAGGCGGCCAGCTCGTCGAAGCGGCTGGGCTTGACCCGCCGCAGCAGGTCGGTCATGCCGCGGGACTCAAACTGGAAGATGCCGCTCGTGCGCCCCTCGCAGAAGACGCGGAAGGTCTCGGGATCGTCCAGGGGGATCTCGTCCAGATCGAGCGGGGTCCCCTGCTGGCGGACGATCTTCACCGCGTCGTCGATCACCGTGAGGGTGCGCAGGCCCAGGAAGTCCATCTTGAGGAGCCCGAGGCTCTCGATGATGGTCATATCCCACTGGGTCATGATCTGCTCTTCGTCCCCCTTGGTGACCTTGTAGAGGGGGACGAGCTCGTCCAGCCGGCGCGGGGTGATCACCACGCCGGCCGCGTGGACCGAGGCGTGGCGGGTGAGCCCCTCCAGACGGCTGCCGACGTCGATAATCTGCTTGATCTCGGGATCGCGGGAGGCCTCGCCGGCCAGCGGCTCTTCCTTGGCCACCGCGGCGAGCGACTTGGTCATGTCCGGGATCATCTTGGCGATGCGGTCGACCTTGGCGTAGGGGACGCCCATCACCCGGCCGACGTCGCGGATCACCGCCTTGGCCGCCAGGGTCCCGAAGGTGATGATCTGGGCCACCCGGTCGCGGCCGTACTTCTCGCCCACGTAGTGGATGACCTCGCCGCGGCGGCGCATGCAGAAGTCGATGTCGATATCCGGCATGCTGATCCGCTCGGGGTTGAGGAACCGCTCGAAGAGCAGGTCGTACTGCAGCGGATCGATATCGGTGATGCGGAGCGAGTAGGCGACCACCGAGCCGGCGGCCGAGCCGCGCCCCGGCCCCACCGGGATGTCGTTCTCGCGGGCGTGGCGGATGAAGTCCCAGACCACCAGGAAGTAGCCGGGGAAGCCCATCTTGTTGATGACCTGGATCTCGTAGTCGAGCCGTGTGCGGTAGGCCTCGTCCTCGTGGCGGACGAGCCCTTGAGCGCGGCGGCGGCGCAGCTCGGCGAGCCGCTCCTCCAGCCCCTCGCGGGCCACTTTCTCGAAGTAGCTCTGGAGGGAGTACCCTTCCGGCACCGGGAACTCGGGCAGGTGGTAGGTCCCGGTCGGGATGACCAGATCGCACTTCTCGGCGATCGCCAGGGTGTTCTCGATCGCCTGGTGGTCGTTGGGGAAGATCTTGTGCATCTCCTCGGCCGTCTTCATGTAGAAGTTGTCCGAGGCGTACTTCATGCGGTCGGGGTCCGAGAAGGTCTTCTGGGTGCCGATGCAGAGCAGCACGTCGTGGGCGAAGGCGTCGTCCCGCCGCAGGTAGTGGCAGTCGTTGGTGACCACGAGGGGGATGTTGTTCCGCTGGGCGATGCGGCGCACGACCTCGTTGGCGAGCCGCTGCTCGGGAATCCCGTGGTCCTGCATTTCCAGGTAGAAATTCCCTTCGCCGAAGATGTCCAGGAATTCCTTCGCCGCGGCCTCGGCCTCCTTTTCACGGGTGGCCACGATGTGCTCGTTGATCTCCCCCTTGAGGCAGGCGGAGAGGCAGATCAGCCCCTCGCTGTGCTGGCGGAGGAGCTCCTTGTCGACCCGGGGCTTGTAGTAGAACCCCTCCAGGAAAGCGGACGAGGTGAGCTTGAGGAGGTTGCGGTAGCCGGTCTCGTCCTTGGCCAGGAGGACCAGGTGATTGCTGCTGCCGCGCCCGGGAGCACGCTCCAGGCGGCTCCCCTGGGCCACGTAGGCCTCCATGCCGACGATCGGCTTGATGCCGGCGGCGCGGGCCTTGTTGTAGATCTCGATGGCCCCGAACATGTTGCCGTGGTCGGTGAGCGCCACGGCGGGCATGCCGGCCTCGCCGGCCGCCTTGATCACATCGTCGAGGCGGTTCGCCCCGTCGAGCAGGCTGAATTGGCTGTGGAGATGGAGGTGGACGAAGTCGGACATCGTGGGCTAGATCCCTCTCCACGATGTTACCAGAAGCAGGTACCCGCTGCGTCCGACCTTCGACTCGACTGTGGGCGCTCTCCTACTCTCCCGACGCCCCCCGCAGCTCCTCCCGGACCTTCTTGTGGCTGTAGAGGAAGATGTAGTAGAGCCCGGAGGCCACGGTCAGGCCGGCGACCAGATAGAGGGAGGTGTCGGCCACCAGCTCGATCCACCGGAGGTCCCGGAAGACCCCGGAGACGAGGACCAGGACCACCGCCACCACCTGGAGGATCGTGTTGATCTTGCTCAGGACCGAGGGCGGGAACTTGCGGATGTTCGCCGCCAGGTAGAGCACCAGGGCCACCGAGACGATCAGCACGTCGCGGGCGATGACCAGGATGGTGATCCAGGGCGGGATCTGGGTGCCGTGGTTGAGGCTGGGGATCGAGAGGACCACGTAGGCGGTGGTCAGCAGGAGCTTGTCGGCGATCGGATCGAGGTAGGCCCCGAGGAGCGACTGCTGCTTCCAGAAGCGGGCGATGAAGCCGTCGAGGGCGTCGGTGACCCCGGCGACGATGAAGAGCAGCAGCGCCTTCCCCGAGCTCCCGTTCATCACCAGGATGACGAACAGGGGGATGAGCCCCATGCGGAGCAGGGAAAGGAGGTTCGGGATCGTGAAGGTCATGGGCCGCCCAGGAGCTTGAGGCTGCGGCGGAGGGTCTCCACCCCGGCGGCGCCGGAGAGCGGCGCGGTCGCATCACAGTCCTCACCCGAGACCAGCAGGCCGCAGCTTGAAGAGACGGCGCAGATGTCCCCCCCTTCGGCGTTGCCGTTGGCGCAGGCGCCGGCGCCGAAGCGGGCCAGCGTGCGCACGACCACCCGCAGGGCCGGGCCGCGCCGGAGGGGCGAGCCCGGATAGAAGCGGTGCTGGGTGGCGTCGACGTCCATCAGGCCGAGATTGACCACGCGGACGATCTCCTCCCGGTGGGGGTTTTCGAGCACGTCGGTGGCGATCCGTCCGTTCGTGGGCAGGCTGTTGCGCACCTGCGGCACCAGCCAGTAGAGGAGGACGGCGAGATCCCCCTTGTTGAGCTCCGGCTTGGCGGCGATGTCCTGGATGTCGCGGGGGAGCTGCGAGAGGCGCCAGCGGAACTTGGCGGACTCCAGCTTGCGGGCCATCTCCGGATCCTTGGGATCGCGGGCGGCGAGGTCCTGGACGATCTTGAGCCCGGCGCTCGGGTCCCCCACCTCCAGCTCCAGCTCGGCGCGGCGCTCCAGCAAGGCGCGGTCGCCGGAGCTGCGGGCGGCGATCTCCTTGACCGCGGCCAGCTCGGCGGCGCGGTCTCCCCGCGCCAGGGCCACCTTGCGGGCCGCCTCCAAGGTGATGGTCTCGGACGGCCCCCAGCTCTGGAGCAGGGAGAGCTGCTTCTGGGCCTCGTCTACCTTCTGGGCCTTCAGGGACTCGTCCAGCCGGTGGGAGACGATCTCCATGGCGCGGGGGTGGAGCTCGCCGGCCCGCTTGAGGGCGAGCGAGCTCCGCGCGGCCACGGCGCGGTAGGCCGAGTAGGCGAGGGCCACGTCTCCCAGGCGCTCGGCGGCGCGGCCGATCAGCAACTGGCTCGCCGTGTAGGTGGGCAGGGTGTCGCCGACCGGCAGCAGGCGCGTGACCACGTGCGTGTTCTCGCCCGCCGCGAAGTCGACCTGGGCGGCCAGGACCTGGGCCGGGAAGAAATCCGGGCTCGCCTGCAGGAGCTCCGCGGACGCCCGCAGAGCCCCCTCGGTGTCGCCGGCGTCGACGAGGCCGTGCCAGGCTCTCTCCAGCCGGTCGCGGAGCTGGGGATCGGCCTCCCGGGTGTACCCCTCCATCGGGTCGATCACATAGGGCCGGTCGGCCGCGTCCAGGGCGAGCGGCACCGGAGCCTGTGGCACAGGCTGGCGGACAGGCGGTGGAGGCGGGGCCGAAGTACAGGCGAGGACCGCCGCCAGCAGGACGCCGAGGACCGCGGCCGCGGCGGTCCGGCGTCCTGGGCGGCGCCGGACCTCAGGGTGCGGGAGGCGCCGCGGCAATGGTGGCGATGGCATGCTTGTAGATGAGGATTTCCTTGCCTTCACTCTCGAGGACCACGGCGAAGCGGTCAAATCTCTTCAGACGCCCGAGCAGATGCCGACCCGTGACCAGCTCCAGGTACATGGTCTGCCCTTCCTTGAGGCTCTGGAAGAGATACCCATCCTGAATGTTGATGTTGTGCTTAGCCATACGCCCTCCCGAGACCCCTGTGCTTGGCATGTTCTAATACCCCCGGAATCTGCCGTTTTAGTTCCTGGGCCGAGAACCAGGTGACATCCGGCTCTTTCCGAAACCAGGTCTCCTGACGCTTGGCGAACCGCCGAGTCTCTTTCACGATCTCGGCGACCGCCTCCTCGAGAGACCCATTCCCCTCCAGGTGACGGACGAGCTGACGATACCCTATAGCCTGAAATGCTGGAAGCCGGGGAGACAAACCTAGCCGGAGCAGTCCTTCGACCTCCTCCAGCCACCCCTCTTCCACCATACGGGCCACACGGCCTGCGATTCGATCGTATAAGATGGCACGCGGGAGCGTCAATCCAACGCGGACAGCCGCAATGGCTTGAGTCCCAAAGGGTTGCTCGGAAATCCAGGCGGAGAGCGGCCGGCCCGTGACCCGCGCGACTTCGAGAGCCCGCAGGATTCGCTGAGTATCTCCGGCCGAAAGCCGCGCCGACGTCGGCGGATCGAGCCGGGCGAGCTCCTCCCGCAGGCCCTCCAACCCTTCGGCCGCCAGCCGCTCGCGCAGCTCCCGGCGCACCTCCGTGTCGCCGGGCGGGATCGGGCTGATCCCGGAGAGCAGCGCCCGCAGGTAGAGCCCGCTCCCCCCGACCACGACCGGCACCCTCCCCCGCCCCTGAATCTCCGCGATCGCCTCCCGCGCCCGGCGGGCGAACTCCCCCGCCGAGTAGACCTCCTGAGGCTCCAGGATGTCGATCAGGTGGTGCGGCACCCGCTCCCGGTCGGCGGGAGAGGGCTTGGCCGTCCCGATGTCGAGCCCCCGGTAGACCTGGAGGGCGTCGGCGTTGACGATCTCCCCCCCGAGCGCCTCGGCCAGGGCCATCCCCAGCTCGCTCTTGCCGGTGGCGGTGGGGCCGACGATGGCGAGGAGGGGGGGCATGGTGGGGATAGGGTAGCCTCATTTCGGCGCCCCCGGCATCTCGATCCGCAGACGCCTATCCCGTCCGAGCCGCACCACGATCTCTCCGGCCCGGTCGGTCCGCAGCACCCGGGCGCGGTGCTCCCGGAGCCGCTCGACGATCTCGGGCGAGGGGTGGTGATAGAGGTTGTTGACGCCCACCGAGATCAGGGCGAGCCGCGGGGCGACGGCGTCCAGGAAGTCTTCGGTCGAGGAGGTCCGGCTGCCGTGGTGGGCGACCTTGAGGAGGTCGGCCCGGAGATCCTTCGCGCAGCAATCGACGAGATCGCGCTCGGCCCCCTTCTCGACGTCGCCGGTGAGGAGCACCCGCCGGCCATGGACCTCGGCGAGCAGGACCAGCGAGCGCTCGTTGACCGGCTGGTGATCGTCCGCCGTGGGATGGAGGGCCGTGAGGCGCCAGCGCCCCAGGGTGAGCCGCTGGCCCCGCGAGAGGAACCGGGCTCGCGCGCCGGGCAGATCGAGGAGTCTTCCAGCGCAGCCGGCGCGGTCCCAGCCCGGGGCCATCCAGACCTCACGCACGGGTAAATAGGCCGCGATATCTACCAATCCTCCACAGTGGTCGTTGTCAGGGTGGGTCATTACGAGAGCGTCGAGGCGATTCACCCCCTCCCCCAGCAGGGCCGGCAGGAGGGCCCGGCCGCCGATGTCCCCTCCCCGCGAGCCGCCGCCGTCCACCAGGATCGCCCGGTCGCCGTCGCGCAGCAGGATCGCGTCCCCCTGGCCGACGTCGAGCATGGCCAGCTCCGGGTCGGGGTGGTTACGGGCACCAAGGACGAAAGGGACTGCAAGGACTGCAAACACGAACCGGACGGTGCGGCGGCGGAGTGGCAGCAGGAGGAGAGCCGCGGCGCCCACCGCGACCGCCCAGGCCCAGCCGGTCGAGAGGGCGAGCGGCACGGGGAGCCAGACCT
>JAICSG010000301.1 GCA_025937035.1 Thermoanaerobaculia bacterium
CCCTCTCCCGCCAGACCAGCCAGCCGAGGGCGCCGAGCATGGCGAGCACCGGCACGGCGAGCCCCACCGGCCCCTTGGCGAGCTCGGCGAGGCCGATCGAGACCGCCAGCGCCACCAGGTGCGAGCTCCGCGGGCCGCGCGTCAGAGCGGCGGCGAAGGCCGCCATGGCGCCGGTGATGGCGGCGAGCAGCACGGCGTCGGTGGTGGCGGCGAGCCCCTCCATCAGCGTGAGCGGCGTGGTGGCGAGCACGGCCATGGCCCAGAGCCCGGCGCGCGGCGGCAGGAACCATCGGCCGATCCACCAGGTCAGCAGGGCGGTGAGGGCGAGCCCCACCGGCGCCCAGAAGCGCACCGCCAGCTCGGCCGGCCCCAGCAGCCGCACGGAGAGCGCCATCAGCCAGTAGATCAGAATCGGCTTGTCCGGCCGCAGGTGACCGTTGAAGGTGGGATAAAGATAGTTCCCCGAGGCCAGCATCTCGACCGTCGCCTGGGCGAACCGGGGCTCGTCGCGGTCCCACAGGGTGGTCCAGGGGGTCAGGGCGAGGAAGAGGATGAGGATCGCCGCCGCCGCGGCCAGCGCGCGCGGCCAGCCGGTCTTCTCAATCTGGGATGGGGAATCCGGCATCGGCGTCCGTCTAGAAGGGCAATGGGGTGAGGAGACGCGATCGGCGACAATCTCACGGCTCCTCACCCTGCGCCTTTCCTACCTCCCTCGCAGCGCCTCCACGAACCGGTCTTCGAGCTGCGGGAAGCGCTCCCGGTAGTCGGCGCGGCTCCGCTCGATCACCTCGCGGGCCTCGGCGGCGCCGTAGACGCGGGGGATCTGGACGGGATCGCGCTCCTCTCCCGGCGGCCGCTTGTAGGTGAGGAAGTAGTGCTTGAGCCGGTCGATCAGAGGCCCCGGCAGATCGTCGATCTCCTTGCAGTGGCCGTAGGCGGCGTCCCCCTTGAGCACGGCGACGATCTTGTCGTCCGCCTGATTGCGGTCGATCAGGCGCAGCCCGCCCACCGGTACCGCCTGCAACAGGACGGCGCCGTGCGAGAGCTGGCGCTCGGACAGCACGCAGATGTCCATGGGATCGCCGTCACCCTCCAGCGCCGCGCGGCTGCCCTCCTCCGCTCCGAAGGCCGCCACCCGGTCGCCGCAGAAAGTGCGCGGGATGAGGCCGTAGAGGGTCGGGCAGACGTTCGAGAGCTGCTGCGGGCGATCCACCTTGAGATGGCCGCTCGCCTTGTCGACCTCGTATTTGACCGTGTCGGTGGGGACGATCTCGATGTAGGCCGTCACCACCCGGGGGGCTTCGGGGCCGATGGCGACGCCGTGCCAGGGGTGGGCCTGGAAGAGGAGGCCCAACAGCTCGAGAGCTCGGTCGCGGCCCGGGTCGTCGCTCATGGCGGGGGAATCCTATACGGCTTTCGAGCGCTCGCGCTCAATCTTCTTTCGTGGATTCCCGCGCCGGCTCCTGAAAAATCCTCCAGTCGTCGAGCCTCAGGGCGGTGAGCTCGCGCCCCCAGGCGGCGCCGCTGTCGAGCGCCGCGATCCCCTCCCCGATCTTCAGCCCCAGGGCGGCCCAGTGGCCGAAGATCACCGTCGAGCCGGCGCTCTTGCGCCCGGGGAGGTCGAACCAGGGGCGGCACCCCTTGGGGGCGAGGGCGGGCGGACCGACGAGCTCGGGACGCATGCGGCCGTCCTCGTCCAGCATGCGCAGGCGGGCGAAGCCGGCGAGCGCCACCTGGGCTCGCTCCAGGCCGGAGAGGCTCTCCTTCCATCGCATGGGCGCCTTCTGCTCGGCGGCGGCCAGCAGCTTCGCCGCCTTCTCGCCGCGCAGCCGCGCCTCCACCTCGCGCGCCAGGCTCTCGGCCTGGGCGGCCGTCCACTCGGGGAACAGGCCGGCGTGGACCAGCAGGAGCTCCCCCTCGCGATGGACCAGCCGCCGCCCCTGGAGCCAGGCCAGGAGATCGTCGCGGTCAGGCGCCTCCAGCACCGCCTCCAGGTTGTCGCGCTTCCTGGCCTCCGAGACTCCGGCGGCGCGGGCGAGGAGATGGAGATCGTGATTGCCGAGCACCGCCACGATCCGGTCCCCCTGCTCCGCCGCCCAGCGCAGCATGGCGAGAGAGCCGGGGCCGCGGTTGATCAGATCGCCCACGAACCAGAGGCGGTCCTGGCCGGGGTCGTACTGCACCCTGCGCAACAGGCGCTGAAGCGTCTCGAAGCAGCCGTGGACGTCGCCGATCGCGTAGGTCGCCATGCGGCGCTAAAGATACACGGATCGTGCCGCGCCCGGGCATGAATGCCCGGGCTACCTGGCAACCGAAAAGCCGGCTGAAGCCGGCTCCGAAGTCAGCCTTGGATCAGGAGCCGGGTTTACCCGGCTTTTCGTTTGAATCGTAGCCCGGGCATTCATGCCCGGGCGTCTCCTACACCCCACCCAGCCACGGATACCCCTGATCCTCCCAATAGCCCCCCGGCTTTTCGCTGGTGAACGTCATCCGGGTGAGGAACTTGGTCAGCTTGTAGCCCAGCTTGGTCGAGGAGTAGACCCGCAGCGGCGCGCCGTGGGCGGGCTCCAGGGGACGGTCGTTGAAGGCGTAGGCGAGGATGGTCTGTGGATGGAGGGCGCTCTCCAGGTCCCAGCCGTTGTAGTAGTTGGCGTCGAAGGTGTCGAAGCGGATGTAGCGCGCCTCGTCCGTGGGCTCCACCAGGCGGATGACCGAGGAGAGCGGCGCGCCCGTCCAGGTGGCGATGGCCGACCACCCCTCCACGCAGTGGTGCTTGATGGTGTAGCGCACGCGCGGCAGGGCCTGGAGCATCTCCATCGTCAGCCGCATCGGCTTGCGCACCTTCCCTCCCACCTCCAGCGCCCAGGACGCCGGATCCTGGAGCTGCGGCAGCCGCTGGCTGATGGTGTAGGCGGGGAAATTCCGCTCGGGGGTGCGGGCCGAGATGGGGTAATCCTTCGCCAGATGGCGGTGGGAGAGGAAGACCTTCTCCCCCACCCAGTCGTTCAGGCGGGAGGCGCCCTCCAGCGCCGGCATCAGGCGGCCCCCCTGCCAGCCGCAGGCGCCGGCGAGCGAGGCGGCGCCGGCGGTCAATCCCAGACGGAGGAGATCGCGGCGGCTCAAAGGACGGTCAGTCATGGCTCGGAAACCTCCCCCGGTACCAGCCGGTGATCATGGCCCGCAGCGACGCGGGGTCCACCAGGAAGACCAGGGCGACGTGGACGATGATGAAGGCGACGAAGATCCAGACGGCCCAGAAGTGCCAGTAGCGGGCGAGCTCGTAGCCGCCGAACAGCGCGGTCAGCCAATGGAGCTCGGTCGGCTTGTAGATGGCGAAGCCGGTCAGCACCGACAGCGCCCCCAGCAGGATGATCGACGTGTAGGCGAGCTTCTGGAGGGCGTTGTGCTTCCCCTGCGGCGGATGCTCCTTCCGCAGGCGGAGGTAATAGAGCTGCATCTGCCAGGCGCGGGGGATGTCGCGCGGCCGGAACAGTAATGAGCGCCACTCGCCCGAGACGGCGAGGTAGACGAGGTAGAGCAGGCCGGTGAGCACGAAGGGCCAGGCGAGGGCGAAGTGCCAGTTGAGCCCTCCGGCCAGCCAGCCGCCGAGGCGGGCCCAGAGCGGGAACGGCTTGCCGTCCCACGGGTTCGGATAGTACGGACCGCCGCGGATGCCGAAGTGCGAGAAAGCCATGTAGATCTGCAAGCCGCTCCCGATCATCCCCAGCAACAGCAGGGCGTTGGCCCAGTGGGCGAAGCGCACGATCCCATGATGGCGCTTGACGAGCGGCCGGCGGGAGGGAGGGGGTGGAGCAACGGGCAGAGGCTCGGGAGCCGCGGCGGGCTCCCCGGCTTCGGCCTCGGCGGGAGCGATGGGCTCTTCCTCGGCGGGAGGTGTATCTTGGATCATCGGGTTCGGCCTCCTCCTCAACAATACGCCCCTTGGGGGCCTTCTGGACTCTTCGATGCCGGAGGGGCGACAAGGTTTCACCCGAAACATAGGATGGGGAGACGACGTAGAGCACGACAAGGAGAGATCATGAGAAAGATATCCTCGCTGCTGGCCGGATTCATCCTGCTCGCTTCCGCCCTCGAAGCCCAGCAGCCCACGCGTACCATCGCCCGGAAGCTCAAGCCCTGCTCTATCGAAGGCCTCAAGGAGGAGGTCCTCTGCGGCACCCTGTCCGTGTGGGAGAACCGCGCCACCCGCCAGGGGCGCAAGATCGACCTCTACGTGGTCGTCCTCCCCGCCCAGACCCCGAATCCCGCGCCGGACCCGGTCTTCTACATCAACGGCGGCCCCGGCTACGGCTCGGCCGGCGCGGC
Source organism: Thermoanaerobaculia bacterium (assembly GCA_025937035.1). Lineage (GTDB taxonomy): Bacteria > Acidobacteriota > Thermoanaerobaculia > Multivoradales > UBA5704 > DATARR01. Next base: position 4,327 of record JAICSG010000301.1, read on the forward strand.
GGCCGGATTCGCCGGATTCCTGGGAGGAATCCGCAAACAGCGGGACCTCGTCTTCGTGGACCAGCGGGGTACGGGCAAGTCCCACGCCCTCCATTGCGACCTGCCCGGCAGCGACGCCGACCTTCAGGGCTACGTGCGGACCCTCTTCCCCCAGGAGGTCCTCAAGGCTTGCGAGCCCAGGCTGGCGGCCCAGGCGGACCTCACGCAATACACCACGTCCATCGCCATGGACGACCTCGACGACGTGCGCGCCTGGCTCGGCTACGACCGCATCAACGTCCTCGGCGGCTCCTATGGCACGCGGGCGGCTGAAGCCTACATGCGGCAGCATCCGGAGCACGTCCGCAGCGCCGTCCTCATGGGAGTCATGATCATGGACGCGAGGATGCCGCTCTACCACGCCCGCAAGGCCCAGGAGTCGATCGAGAAGCTGTTCGACGACTGCCTCGCCGACGAGACCTGCCGCACCGCGTTTCCAGACCTCCGCGGCGACCTCGCGACGGTGGTCGCCCGGCTCGTCCAGGGACCGGTGAAGCAGACGGTTCAGCATCCGAAGACGGGCAAGCCGGTCGAGCTCTCGATCGCCAAGGGGGCCTTCACCACCACCCTGCGCTCGATGCAGTACTCCCCCTTCCTCTCCGCCCGCATCCCGCTCTACGTGCACCTGGCGGCCCAGGGGGACTACCGCCCGATGATCCTGATGACCGTGCTCGACCGCACCGATCCGGGCTGGGACATCGGCATGTATCTCTCGATCACCTGCGCCGAGGACGTGGCGCGCATCGATCCCAAGGAGGTCCCGGCCCTGATCGCCAACACCTATCAGGGGGACGACCGCATCCGCGACCAGGTCGCCGCCTGCTCCTACTGGCCGCGCGCCCAGGTGCCGGAATCCTTTTTCCAGCCGGTCGAGTCGCTGGCGCCGGCGCTGCTCCTCACCGGCTGGCTCGATCCCGCCACGCCCCCGGAGTGGGCCGCCGAGGTCACCCGCCATCTGCCGAACAGCCTCAACGTGGTGATCCGCGACGGCGCCCACGGGCCCGGCGGCCTCTCCCACCTCGACTGCTACGCCAGGCTGATCGGAGATTTCATCGCCAACGGCACCCCCTACGGCCTCGACACCTCCTGCGTGAAGGAGATGAAGCGGCCGGCTTTCCTCACCAAGGACGAGCCGCTGCCGGCGGGAGGGGATTGAGGAAGGCCCCAAAGGACTGCAAGGACATTCCTCGTCCTTGCAGTCCCAGCAGTCCTTTGGTCCTTTTGCAGCCTCTCTTACTGCTCCTTCCCCACGTTGATCATCCACGGAGTCCCGAACCGGTCCACCAGCATGCCGAACCGGACGGCCCAGAAGG
>JAICSG010000401.1 GCA_025937035.1 Thermoanaerobaculia bacterium
TGGCGTTCCCGCCCGCCGTGGTGCCCAGGAAGGCGAAGGCGGCGCGGGTACCGTCCCCCGCCACCACCGCCGGGAAGGCGATGCTCTGGATGCCGAGCGGGGCGCCGACGTCCGTGACGCTCGACCAGGTCGCGCCCTGGCTGGACGACACCGCCACGTAGGCGTGGCCGTCGCCGTTGGACCAGCCGAGGTAGAGGGTGCCGTCCGAGCCGATGCCGACCGCCGGGTCCGAGGAGCCGGCGGTGCTCCCCGGCACCGTGCGGACGGTCCAGGTGAGGCCGTTGTCGGTCGACACCGCCACCCCCGCCTGGCCGTTGCAATTCTTGTTGGGGACGTAGGCCGTGCCGTCCGGCGCGACCTTGACGTGGCCGTGCAGGCCGGAGCACTGGGTCAGGTTGTAGATCGGCACCGCCGGCCCGAAGGTGAGGCCGCCGTCGAGGCTGACCGCGCAGGAGGCGAGGGCGATGGCCTGCGAGCAGTAGTAGACCGCGTGCGGATAGACCTGCGGCAGCGAGCCCAGCAGGGTGCGGTGGAACGGCCCGGAGCCCACGGTCTGGTGGTCGGGTCCGGAGGCGATGCCCGCCCCCTGGGTCGGGGTCCAGGTGGCGCCGTCGTCGTCGGTGTAGGCCATCAGGCTGGTGGCCCCCAGGAGCTGCGAGACGAAGGTGCGGCCGAGCTTCTGATCGGTGTACAGAATCGGGTCGAGAGTGATGAGCGAGGTCAGCGGATGGCTGACGTCCTGCCAGGCCGCCGTGGCGGGGGTGGCGCTGTCGTCGAAGGTCACCTTGAGCGTCTGCAGGCTGGCGATGTACATCACCGCCCCGGTCCGCTCGTCGACGCCGATCGACGGCTCGCCGGCGCTCGTCCCCACCCCCGCGGGAGGAGCGTAGACGGTGTAGGTCTGGCCGGCGGCCCGCGAGGGCAGGAGGGCCAGAGCGGCCACCGCGAGGATCCCGGCTGCCATCGTCCCCAACTTCCGATTCACATCGTTCATCGGATCTCCTTTTTCATGCTTCGAAATTCAGGACATGAGCGCCCTTAACTTCGAAGGTGCCGGAGGCGCGGCGGGCGAGCCGCGCCTCCGGAGGATGGCTCACTGGCAGGCCGCGGTGCCGCGCAGCGTGTAGGTGGCCGAGCTGGTGTGGTCGACCGAGGTCGTCTGCGACGACGGCTGGCCGCTCACGTTGGCGGCGAAGGCGCGGACCTCCATCGCTCCGAGGTCCTGGCCCACCGCCACGTTGTCCGCCTGGGCGGGCGTGATCGAGAGGGTGACCGTGCCGTCCGCCGAGAAGCTGCCGACCGCGTCGCCGAGGTCGGTCGCCTGGTTGACGTTGGGGGGCGAGAGCTTGCCGTACTTGTAGGAGACGGTGCCCAGGGCGCCGACCCGCATCACCACGTAGTTGCGATCGTAGGTGGCGTCCGGCACCGGCCGGTTCCACAGGATCATCACGGCGCTGCCGGGGGTGAGGGTCGACAGGCTCGCCATCTTGAGGGTGAAGACGATCCTGCCGCCCGGCGGCTCGGCGATCGAGAGCGACTGGACGTCGAGGGCCGGCACCGGCGAGTCCCCGGTGGGATCGGTGATCAGCAGGGCCCCCGGAGCCGTGCAGGTCAGGTTGGCCGGCGGCGCCATCACCGGCACGGCCTCGCTGCAGGCCGGGCCCTCGCCCTGGGCGTTCACCGCCTTGACGCTGTAGCCCCAGGTGGTGCCGGCGGGCGGGGTGTCGTCGTAGGAGTGGACGTCGGCGCCCACCCCCGCGATCTGCTCGGCGACTCCTCCGTCGGGCCGCCGCGAGATGTGGTAGCCGAGGATCGGCGTGCCGTGATCGTCCGGGGTCGACCAGGTGACGTGGACGGTGCCGCCCGAGGCGCTCGCCTGGACGTAGGGCGCCGCCGGGTAGCTGACCGGCAGGTCGTAGGCCGCGTAGAGCCCCTTGCCGCTGGTCTGGCGGGCGATCGTGGCCAGGTCCGTGCCGCTGTTGGTCCCGCCGTTGACGCAGCCGCCCACGCAGCCGTCGGCGTAGCCGACCAGCACACGCCCCTGGGCGTCGACCGTGGCGTCGATGAAGTCGAGCAGGTTGCGGGCGGCGCTGCAAGTGGTGCCCTGGTCGCAGATGGCGCCGCGCTGCACCGGGTCGTTCGGCGTCGCGTCGGCGGTCACCCAGGTGGCGCCGCCGTCATAGGTGTGGGCGATGTAGAGATGCCAGACGGCCGGGTAGTTGGGATCCACTCCGCCCACGTCGCCCGTGGCCGTGGTGCCCAGGAACGCGAAGGCCGCGCGGTCGGGGTCCCCCGCCACCACCGCCGGGAAGGCGATGTTCTGGATACCGAAGGTCCGCCCCACGTCCTGGATGTTGGTCCAGGTGTCGCCGTGGTCATGCGAGACCGCCACGAAGGCCTTGCCGTCGCCGTTCATGTAGCCGAAGTAGACCGTGCCGTCGGTGGCGATGCCGACCGAGGGGTCCCAGGCTCCGGACGAGCTGCCCGGGATGGTCTTCACCGTCCAGGTCAGGCCGTTGTCCTGCGAGACCGCCACTCCCTGCCCGCTGCCGCAGCTCCGGTTGGGGACGTAGGCCGTGCCGTCCGGCCCCACCTTGACGTGGCCGTGGATGCCGCTGCACTGGGTCAGGTTGTAGATCGGCACCGCCGGGCCGAAGGTGCGGCCGCCGTCGAGGCTGGTGGCGCACTGGGCCGCGGCGATGTCCTGCGAGCAGTAGTAGACGATGTGGGGATACGAGGACGCCAGCTTGACGGGGCCCGGGGCGAAGGGGCCGGCGCCGATCGTCTGGTGGTCGACTCCGGAGGCGATCCCCCCGCCCTGGCTGGGATTCCAGCTGGCGCCGTCGTCGTCGGTGTAGGCCATCAGGCTGGTGGTCCCCAGGAGCTGGGAGACGTAGGTCCGCCCGATCTTGGGATCGGTGTACAGGATGGGGTCCAGGCTGGTCGTCGAGGTCAGGGTCGTGGAGACGTCCTCCCACTTCGCAGTGGCTGGCGAGGAGCAGTCGTTGAAGGTCACCCGCAGCGTCTGCAGACCCGCGATGTACATCGCCTTCCCGGTATCCCGGTTGACGCCGATCGACGGCTCGCCGGCGCCCGTCCCCACGCCGTCCGGCGGGGTGTAGTTGGCGTAGGTCGGCGGCGTCTCGGTCGAGGCCGGGGGCGGCGGCTGGATCTGCGAGAGCTGGGCGCTCCCCTGATAGCCCTGCACCGGCGCGTAGGGCGAGGCGCTCACCGTGTAGGTCCCGGCCGCCGGGTTGGTCAGAATGACCGACTCGGCCTGCCCCGCCGCGTTGCCGGAATTCCCCACCAGGCTGCCGTCGGGCCCGTAGACCTCCAGGTCGTAGTCGTCCGTGGGCTGCAAGGCCAGGGAGATCTTGACCTGGAAGGAGTAAGAAGGCGGAGCGATGGTCAATTTGTAATTATCACACTGCGGATTGCTGGGACCGCCGCACGTCGAGGCGGCGGTGGGGGTGAGCGGACCACCAGTCCAGCTCGCCTGGGTCGTGGATCCGGAGACGGTTCCGGAGGCGGGATTCGCCGCCCGGACCGCGGGCGCGTACAAAAGGCCGGGGAGCACAGCCAGCGAGAAGGCCTGAAGCGCTCTTCCGCGAAGCAACCCTTTCATGTCGATCTCCTCTCTCCTATGTATGGATATTGGGGAGCATCGCTCTCCGGCGGGATCGGAGTGCATAGGACATGCCAGTAGTGCCACTATTATCGATCTTCGGCCCGGGATTGATCCCCGGGCGGTGCTACAGTTCACCCATTCCGGAGGGTCCTCGCCGATGGCTCGATGCACGCGTAACCTGTTGATCCTGTTGATCGTTCTTCTCCCCCTCGCCGCCCTCTCCCAGGCGCCACCCCGCGATCCGGACGAGGAGGAGAAGATCCCCACCGTCCAGGGCCCCCGGGCGGCGGTCTCCCCGGAGGCGCGGAAGGCCATCGAGGCCCTGCGCACCCGCGCCGAGGTCACCGATTTCGCGGCGACCTCCAGCTACCAGGAGACGCTCGACTGGCTGCGCAAGCTGCAGCCCCAATTCCCCGAGATGTACCTGGGCTTCTACGGCTCCTCGGGCGAGGGGCGGGCGCTGCCGTTCGTGGTGGTCTCGCGGGAGAAGGCCTTCACCGGCCGCAAGGCCCAGAAGGTGGACAAGCCGATCGTGCTGGTCCAGAACGGCATTCACGCCGGAGAGATCGACGGCAAGGACGCCTCCCTGCTCCTGCTCCGCGAGCTGGCGGAGGGGGAGCACCCGGAGATCCTGGACCATGTGACCCTCGTGATCCTGCCGATCTACAACGTCGACGGACACGAGCGGGTCTCCCCGTACAACCGCCCCAACCAGAACGGCCCGCGCCAGGGCATGGGCTTCCGGAGCACCACCAACGGGCTCGACCTCAACCGGGACTACGTGAAGCTCGTCTCCGAGGAGGCGCGCTCCCTGATCGCCCTGGTCAACGACTGGCGCCCCCATCTCCACGTGGACAACCACGTCACGGACGGCATCGACATGGACTGGGTGCTCACCTGGTCCTGGGCCGCGGCGCCGCCGGCCCCGGCGCCGGTGGACGCCTGGCTGCGCTCCCACCTGCCGGCCGCCCTGGCGGCCACGGAGAAGGCGGGATTCAAGACCGGTCCCTACGTGGACCTGATCGAGCGCAACGATCCCTCCAAGGGGTTCAGCTCCTGGGTGGGGCAGCCGCGCTTCTCCACCGGCTACTTCCCCCTGCGCAACCGGCCGTCGGTCCTGGTCGAGACCCACTCCTACAAA
>JAICSG010000392.1 GCA_025937035.1 Thermoanaerobaculia bacterium
CTCGCCCGCCTGATCCTCACCCTGGCCCTGCTGGTGCTGGGGGGCTTCGCCCTGGCCCGTCTGCGGCTCGACTACCTCCCCCGGCGCAGCTTTCCGGAGCTGACCGTGGGGCTCACCCTGGGAGAGGAGCGCGACCCGGGCGAGGTGACCCGCGAGTGGATCGAGCCGGTCGAGAGCGCCATCCGCTCGCTGGGCCGGGTGCGGGGGGTGGCCGGCGAGGTGCGGACGGACGGCGCGGACCTCACGGTGCGCTTCGCGCCCGGGGCCGATCCCGAGCGCAAGGCGGCGCGGCTCGACTCGGAGCTGGCCCGCCTGCGCGCCCGGCTCCCCGAGGGGTCCAGCCTCTGGGTCGATTCCGCCACGGACCAGCAGGGGGACTACCACGCCCTCGTCTGGCTCTCCGGGGTGGAGGACGACGCCGGCGTCCGGGCCGCCGCCGAGGCGATCCGCGCGGTGCCGGGCGTGCGGGAGGTCGAGACCTTCGGCGTCCGGGACGAGGAGGTGCGGGCCGTGCTGGCGGCGAGCACGCTCGATCCCTGGAGCGCCGCCGGCACCGTGCTCGCCGAGGCCCGGCGGTCGCTCCGCGTGCCCGCCCTGGGCTGGAGCCGGCAGGGGGACCGCCTGCGGCCGGTGGTGGCGGTCTCAAGCGGCAGCCTCGCGGGCCTGCAGATCCCCATGAACGGCGGCGCCGTGCCCCTGGGCTCGCTGGCGGCGGTCCGCGAGCGGAGCCAGCCCGCCAAGGCCGAGCTCCGCTTCCGCGGCCAGCCCGCCCGGGCCCTCTTCATCTGGCGGACGCACGACGCGGCCCCCCTGGCGCTCGACCGCGCCCTGCGCCGGCGGCTGGCGCGGCTCCCCAACGGGGTGCGCGGCGAGGTCGGCTGGAGCGAGGCGGACCCCCTGCGCGGTCTGGTGCTCCGCCTGCTGCTCGCCGGCCTCCTCGCCTCGGCTCTGGGGGCGGCGGCGGGCGCCTGGCTGGCCGGCCGCTGGGGAGCCCTCTCGCTCGGCCTCGCCGTGCCCGCGGCCATGGCCGCCGCCGCCAACGCCTTCCTGCTGGCGGGGGTCGACCTGAACGTCTCCACCCTGATCGCCCTCGCCGTGGGCGCGGTTTCTCTGCTTCCGCTGGCGGCGTTCCGGTTGAAGGCCAGGAAGGGTGTCAGGACCTGGGGGTGGACCGCCTTCGCGGCCGCGGCGGCGCTGCCGGTGGCGGTTTCGCTGGGAAGCGCCGAGCTCGGGCCGCGGCTGGCCGCGCCGGCTCTGGCGCTGGCTCTGACGGTGGGGACGGGGGTCCTCGCCATCGCGGTGCTCCCCCTCCCTGGACCCAGCCAAGCAAGACGAAGAATGACCGTAGGAGCGGGGCTTGTCCCCGCCCGGGTGGGGGACCGTGCCCTCCGGAACAGGGCGGGGACAAGCCCCGCCCCTACGAAAGGCAACACCGAGGCCGCGGGTTGGGGACGGGGGACCTTGAAATCCGCCCTCCGCGACCCCGGCACGGTCGTCCTCCTCGCCGCCACGGCCGCCTATCTCTCGTTGACGCTCTTCGGCGGCGTCCTCCTCCCCCGGCCGGGCGACCTGCGACCGGACCAGGGGAACCTGACGGCGGTGCTCCGGCTCCCCCAGGGGACGCCCCTCGACGAGACCGTCCGGCGGGCGGTCCGGCTGGAGGAGATCCTGGGCAAGGCGGCGGAGGTGGAGCGGTTCTGGATCTACGCGGTGCCCGGCTCGGCCCGGGCCACGGCGGAGCTGAGCCCGGCGGGACGCTCGCCGGAGGGGCGGCGGCTCCTCGCCACCCGTCTCCTCTACGAGGCCTCCGGTCTCGGGGCCCTCCAGATCACCTCCGGCCTCCAGTCCTCGGCCAGCCGGAGCGGCAGCTTCCTCGACGATCTGGAGGATCACGCGAAGACCGACGAGAAGGCGGCCACCTACCGCGTCGTCCTGCGCGGGGCCGACCTCGACGCCGTGCGCGCCGGCTACGATCGTCTTCTGGAGCGCCTGGCAAGCCTCAAGGTGCGCCAGCACTGGATCACGGGGTGGGACGCCCCCACGGTCCACCTGGTGCTCCACCCGCGTCCCGGCACCTCACCGGACGAGGCGGCGGCGATCGCCGACCGGCTCCGGCGCGAGAGCCTGCCGCCCCCCTCCTTGAAGCTCCCGGCGCTCCTGCCGGGCGGCCCGGAGCGCTCGCTGACCGTGGTGCCCGCCGGCGCGCCGGACGACCCCGACCGCGCCATCCCCCAACTGGCCGACCTCCTCTCCCGGCCGGTCCCGGCGGGCCAGCGGACGATTGCTCCCGCCGAGGCGCTCTCCGTGGCAGAGGAGGCGGTCCATCCGCGGGTGGCCCGGCAGTCCGGCCGGTTCGTGGTGCCGGTGGAGATCAACATCCTCCAGTCCGGCGAGGAGGTCCGCAAGGCCCGGCGGAAGGACATCGACCGCAGCCTCCGCCAGCTCGCCCTGCCGGCGGCGTGCGATCTGGAGCTGCCGTCCCTGCGGTCCGAGATCTGGAACGTCGACCGCTGGCGGCTGATCGCCCTCGGCCTCGCCGTCCCCCTGCTCCTCTTCGCCCTCGCCGCCTGCCGGCTGGGGTCGCTGGCGCGAGGGCTCGCCGCGCTCGCGCCGCTCCTGCTGGGGCTGGTGGCCGCCCTGCCGCTGGTGGCGGAGCGCCAGGAGAGGATCGACGAGCTGACCCTCTTCGCCCTCGCCGCGGCCCTGGCGCTCGCCCTCCCCTCGGCGGCGGAGGCGGCGGCCTCACCCGTAGCGCCCGGGGGGCGCCTCTACGGCTCGCTCCTGCGCCAGGCTCCCTGGCTGCTGGGCGCGGCGCCGGTCCTGGCGCTGGGGCTTATCAGCCCCACGATCAACGCCCAGCCGGGTGCCTCGGCCTGGGCCGTCCCTCTGCGGGCGGCGGCGGTGGCGGGGGGCGGATCGCTGGCGGCCTCCGTGCTCCTGGTGCCGGCCCTGCTGCTCGCCGGGCGCCGCTGGCGCGAGCGCGACCCCGAGCGGGACCGCCAGCGCCGCCAGCCGCCCCTCTGGGAGAAGCCGGGCCAGCCCACGGTCGAGGTGCGCAGCCTCACCAAGGTCTACGGCGGCCGCTTCAGGGCCCTCTCCGGCGTGAGCTTCACCCTCACCCCGGGCATCGTGGGCCTGCTGGGGCCCAACGGCGCCGGCAAGACCACCCTGCTGCGCGTGCTCACCGGCCTGCTGGAGCCCACCCGCGGCAAGGTGCTCTACCGGGGGGTGGCGATCACCCCCGACAACCTGGCCGAAGACCGGCGGCGGATCGGCTTCCTGCCGCAGGAATTCAACGCCTACCCCGGCTTCACCGCCGAGCAGTTCCTCGATCACTGGGCGCGGGAGCGGGGGCTCTCCGACCCTAGAGAGAGGCGGGCGGAGATCGAGCGCCTGCTCGCCGCCGTGGGCCTCGCCGAGCACGCCGGCCGCAAGGTACGCGACTACTCGGGCGGCATGCGCCAGCGGGTGGGCATCGCCCGCGCCCTGCTGGCGGCGCCGCCCATCCTGATCGTGGACGAGCCCACGACCGGGCTCGACGTCGAGTCCCGCGGCCGCTTCCGCCAGATCCTCCTGGAGCAGGCGGGCGAGCGCGTGGTCGTCTTCTCGACCCACATCGCGAGCGACGTCGAGGCCGCCGCATCGCGCATCCTCCTGCTCCACCGGGGGAGGCTCCGCTTCGACGGCACCCCCGAGGAGCTGGCGGCCCGCGCCTGGGGCCGGGTCTTCAGCGCCCTGGTCCCCGACTCGGAGCTGCTCGACTTCGGCCGCCGCTACCGCGTGACCTCCCGGGTGCGGGTGCTCGAAGGGATCCAGGTGCGGGCCATCGCCCGGCCGGACGAGGAGCTGGCGGGCGAGCCGGTGGAGCCCAACCTCGAAGAGGCCTACCTGGCCGAGATCGACCGCTCCGGCACATAATCCACCCGTGGCCTCCCAAAGCTGGAAGATGCGGCTGCTCAGCCTCTATCCGCCCTATCTGGGCGCGGGCATCCGCGTCAAAGCCTCCCCCGACCTGCGCACCTTCGAGGTGAAGATGAAGCTCCGCTGGTGGACCCGCAACTACGTGGGCACCCAGTTCGGCGGCTCGCTCTATTCGATGTGCGACCCCTTCTTCATGCTGATCCTGGTACGGGCGCTGGGGCCGGGCTACGTGGTGTGGGACAAGGCGGCCACCATCCGCTTCCTCCGCCCCGGCCGGGGGACCGTCCGCGCCACCTTCCACATCCCGCTGGTCCGGATCGAGGAGATCCGCGCCGCCGCGGACGCCGGCCGGAAGGTCGAGCCCACCTTCAAGGTGGAGGTCCTGGACGGCGCCGGCGAGGTGATCGCCGAGGTCGAGAAGCTCCTCTACGTACGCCTTGCGAAGCCGCGGAGCGACCGCTAAGCTACCCGTCTAAATTCGCTTCCGAGGATCGCCGCATGCCGAGACGCGCCGCTTTCGCCCTCCTGCTCCTGCTCGCCGCCCCCGCGCTGGCCGACACCCTGCTGACCGTGCGCAGCTCGATCGAGGGGCTCAAGATCGCACCATCCCAGGCGGAGCCCATCCGCATCTGGATCGGCGGCGAGAAGGGGGACCGGCTGCGGCGCGACGAGGGGGACACCAGCTACATCCTCCGGCTCGACCGCGGCAAGCTCTACGTGGTCAACCACGCGGACAAGACCTACAGCGAGATCGCCCTCCCGGTCGACGCCCGCAAGATCAGCGCCCCGGCGGAGATGCAGGTCACGGCCCGCGTGACGGCGACGGACGAGACGAAGAAGATCGGGAGCTGGAGCGCCCGCCGGTACAAGGTGGAAATCACCAATCCGGCAGGGCTC
>JAICSG010000463.1 GCA_025937035.1 Thermoanaerobaculia bacterium
CGCCAGAGGAGGGAACAGCGTTTTCCCTCCTTCCGGCAGCTCATTCGAAATAGGGAGCGCCGTCGTCTTCCCTCTCTCCGGCTCCGGCTTCGTCGCGCAGATCGTGGACGAAGCCCAGGGTCGGCGCGAGCTCCTCGTCGGGGACGACGGTCAAGAGGAGGCTTGATCGAATAGAGCCAGGTGGAGAGCGACGAGCCGCCGCGGAAGCCCGCGAGCGAGCGGGCGGCGGCGAGGGTGGGGTCTTCGAGCACGGCGGAATGGTAGCGCAGCCCGGGAAGGGCAACACGGACGGGCATGGACCGGCACGGACGGCGCCGGGATTCGGTGCTTACCGTCCGTGTTTTGTCCGTGTTCGTCCGTGTCGGTCCGTGCTCACCGCTCGCCCCGCGCCCGCGCCGCCGCCCACCTTGCCTCCTGCCTCAGCGAGCGGAGCAGAGCCCGCCCGATGAAGAGAACGGGCGAGGTGCCCCCGAAGGCCTCCGCGATGGCGTAGAGGGTGCGCAGGGAGACCCGCGGCCGGCCGGTGACCGCGTAGATCGGCTCCCACTCCTCGGGCAGGAACTTGCGCTTGAACGCCTCCAGACCCTCGAAGTTGTAGAAGCGCCGGGTGTGGACGCGCATCCAGGCGAGCAGCGGCCGGATGGCCCACGGCGGCGCCGGGCGCTGCGGCACGGCCCGCGAGAGGGGGGAGAGCCCCAGGGTCACGTACTCGGCCCCGTCCTCCGCCAGCGCGCAGATCGCGGTGTCGAGCAGCAGCTCGGTGGTACCGTTCGGCGCCTCTTGGCCGCGGATGATCTGCTCGATCAGCCACCCCTTGCGCAAGGGGACGGGGGAGGCGATCAGGAAACCGACCGTCTCGCCGCCGCGCTCGGCCACGTAGAGCCGCCGGTCGAGCAGGCGGGGGAGGATGTTCCATTCCACCAGGAAGTGCATGGGCGGCAGCCCCCGCCGCTCGATCCACTCGTTGAGGCAGCGTTGCAGGCCCGGCTCTCCGGAGTCGCGCGACTCGCGGACGGTCACCCCCTTGTTGCGCGCCCGGGCGAGCTGCGCCCGCAGGGAGGCCTTGCCGGCGAGGATGCCGTGCCAGTGGGCGGGGTTCCAGACCGGCTGGGCGCCGAGGAGAAGGGCCCCGCCCGGACCGCGCTCCGTCAGCAAGTCGAACATGCGGTCCTGGGCGCCGAAGTAGCAGAGCCGCTGCCGGGCCCGGCGGGCGTCCGCGGCGAATTCGTCCGCGGTCTCCCGCAACCGCTCCGGCGGGCAGACCGGGGCGCCCGCCACGACCCGGTAGCCGTTCGCGCGGACGTAGCCGACCACCCCCTCGCCATCGCCGGAGAACCAGAGCCGCATCCCCGGGTTGAGGATCTGGTAGGCCATGGCGTTCCAACCCCAGCGGAGGACGAGATCGCGGGCGCGCTGGACGTCGGGGGAGAGCATGGCTGAGGATAGCGTGGGCTCTATGTTAAAATCCGCGCCGATACCCAACCCTACCGCAGGAGACCCCATGTCCCGGACTGTTGCTTACAGCCTTCTTCTCGCCCTCTGCACGGCCGGCGCCGCCCAGGCGGCCCTCGACCGGCCGTTTTCGATGACCCCCGAGCTCGCCGTCAAGGCCCTGGCCGCCGCGGCGCCGGTGGCGGGTGAGGAGACCACCTTCCAGGGCGGCCAGACGCTCGCCCTCCGCGGGCTGTTCGCCTCGGATTCGGTGTCGGCCAACCTGGCGCTCGCCAACCGGGCGAAGACCGCCAACCGCTGCACGCTCTCCCTGGCGGCCGCGGACGGCGTCAGCCTCGCCCCGGCGATCTCGCTGACCCTGAGCCCGGGGGAGACGCGGCCGTTCGTCGACGCCTTCGCCGGCCGGGCGAGCCGCCTCACCGAGACCCAGGCGGCGGTCTCCTGCGATCGGGCCTTCTACGCCTACGCCCTGGTGGCCGACGGCGACACCGGCCGGCAGGACGTGGTGGCTCCGGAGACGAGCGCCAAGGCCCTGACGCTGGCGAAGGACGACGTGCCCTGTCCCGCGGCGGCCTGCTTCGACGCCCCGGGCGTGGTCCACGTGCCGACGCCGGACGTGCCGGTGGGCCGGGTGAGCTTCCCGGCGCCGGCCGGCACCGCCAAGCGGTTCCGCCTGACGATCGACGTCACCGTCGCCGACTGGTTCCCCGAGGACCCGAGCGGCAAGCACCTGATCTACTGGTTCGTGATCGAGAAGAACCTCGACATGCCCGGCCTGCTCTACTTCCTGGGGCCCAACAAGAACGAGGCCTTCGCCCGCCACGGCATCGGCCTCAAGCACCCCCAGAAGATCAAGGTCATGAAGCCGTTCACCGCCCAGATCGGTCGCACCTACCACGTCGACAACGATTACGACATGGCGCACGGCAAGTACACGGTGACGGTCACCGACGCGGAGACCGGGCAGGTCGCGGTCGTCCTCAAGAGCCGGCCGAACGTGAAGTCGTACCTGGTGAAGGCGGGCCGCGACATCCTCGTCGACATGGGTTTCTATCCGGGCCTGGTGGACGGCGAGGTGCCGTCGTACGGCTGGAAGTACGCCAACGTGCACGTCGAGGTCTATAAGTAAAAGACCGGTGATGCTGGAGCCGGGATTCCTCCAGGTGGAGGGCGTCCGCCTGGAGGCCCGCTGGGCCGGCCCGCCGCCGGAGGAGGCGCCCACCCTCGTCTTCCTGCACGAAGGGCTGGGCTCCACCTCGCTGTGGCGGGACTTCCCGGACCGGCTCGCCCGCGAGACCGGCTGGGGCGCCCTGGTCTACTCCCGCGCCGGCTACGGCAAGTCCGATCCCGTCCCGCTGCCGCGGCCCGTCCGCTTCATGCACGACGAGGCGGCGTTCCTCCCCAAGGTGCTGGCCGCGGCGGGGGTCCGCGACTGCGTCCTGGTGGGGCACAGCGATGGCGCCTCGATCTCCCTCATCTATGCCGGGAGCGAGCCCGCGCCCGGCCTGCGCGGGGTGATCCTGGAGGCGCCGCACGTCTTCACCGAGCCGCACGGCCTCGCCAGCATCGCCCGGATGAAGGAGATCTACCGCGACACCGACCTGCGGGACCGCCTGGCGCGGCACCACGGGGACAACGTGGACGTCGCCTTCCGGGGGTGGAACGACGTCTGGCTCGATCCGGATTTCGCGGCCTGGAACATCGAGGAGCACCTGCCGGCGATCCGGGTGCCGGTCCTCATCCTGCAAGGGGAGGACGACGAGTACGGCACCTGGGCCCAGGTCGAGGCGATCGAACGGCGGTCCGGCGGCCCCGTCCAATCGATCGCGATTTCGAAATGTGGGCATTCTCCCCACCGGGAGCAGCCCGAGACCACCCTGCGGGCGATGGCGGATTTCGTCGTCCGGCTCAGCCAGGAGTAGAATAAACCCCAAGCCAGACGCCGCACATCGAAAGGAAACGGAACCTACCCCGGGGGGTGACATGGCCGTATTCGACAGACCGATGACGGTTGAGCCAGAGCCGCAGGAGCCCGCGCCGGAGCAGCGCGAGGCCGCCGCTCCCGAATGGGGACCGGGGAAGCGGATTCTGTTCCGCTTCGCATTCTCGTACCTGGCCCTGTACCTGCTGCCGTCCTTTCTGGGCCTGGTGGGCTTCATCCCTCACGCGGACGTGGTGTTGGGCTGGTACTTCCAGCTCTGGCCCGCGATCGTGCCCTGGGTCGGCAGGCACCTGTTCCACGTCACCGCCCTCCCTCACCCCACGGGCAGCGGGGACACGATGTTCAGTTGGGTGGAGATCTTCTGCTACCTGGCGCTGGCGGTGCTGGCGGCGCTGGTGTGGACGGCCGTGGACCGGAAGCGGAAGAGCTACGCGCGCCTCTATGAATGGCTCCGGGTCTACGTCCGCCTCGGGCTCGGCATGACCATGCTCTCGTACGGGGCGTTCAAGGTCATCCCGTCCCAGATGCCGGCGCCCTCGCTCGACCGCCTGCTGCAATCGTTCGGCGACTCCTCGCCGATGGGGATCCTCTGGACCTTCATGGGAGCGTCGGCCGCCTATTCCATCTTTGCCGGATTGACCGAATTCGCCGGCGGGGCGCTCCTCCTCTTCCGCCGCACGATGCGGCTGGGGGCGTTCGTCACCATCGCCGCCATGACCAACGTGGTGGTGCTCAACTTCTGCTATGACGTGCCCGTCAAGCAGTATTCCTTCCACCTGCTCGCCATGGCGATCTTCCTGGCGGCTCCCGACCTGCGCCGGATCGCCGACCTGCTGGTCTTCCAGCGCGCGGTGCCCGCGGTCGTCGATCCGCCGCTCTTCCAGCGGAGAGGGCCGCGGCTCGCCGCGCTGGGGCTGGAAGCGGCTCTCCTCCTGGGCTACGGCGCGTACATGCTGAACGTGAGCTATGAGCAGTACCGGGA
>JAICSG010000804.1 GCA_025937035.1 Thermoanaerobaculia bacterium
ACCCGGGGCATCACCGTGCTCAGCTCGGCGAAGACGAAGGCGCCGAACAGGGCGATCAACCCGCCCGCGATCCACACCCCGAGGATCAGGAAGGGCGTGTGGACCGCCTGCGCCACCACGTAGGGGTTGATGAAGATGCCCGACCCGATGATCCCGCTGATGACGATCATCGTGGCGTCGAACAGGGTCAGACGCCGGGCGAATCCCGGGCTGGGACGGCCGTCTCCCATGAGGTTTCTCCTTGGGGTGGAGACCATACCATCAGATGGCTCTGGCACCCCCCTTGCTTATGCACCTTTTCGGATGCATCCGCCGTATGGGGGCATCTGAGGAAGAATGTTGAATCGAGCGTATCGAGAGCCCCGGGAACGATACGAGCCGGTCGAGCCGGAGCCGCCGCGCCAGCAGGAGACCCCGACGACACAACCCCGCGCTCCCCTGGGACGGCGCGGCCTCCTCTGGATCATCCTGGCCGCGGCCGTCGTCCTGCTCGCCGTCTTCATCGCCCACCACTTCGACGAATACCTCCGCCGCACCCTGGAGACCAAGATCAACCAGCGGCTGCACGGCTATACGGTCAGCCTGGGCCATGCCCACGTGAGCCCGTTCGGGCTGTCGCTGACCCTGCGCGACGCCGTCATCCGGCAGAACGCCAACCCCAATCCGCCGGTGGCGGACATCCCGCGCCTCAAGGCGAGCGTCGAGTGGCGGGAGATCCTGAGCGGGCATCTGGTGGCCGACGCGGTGTTCGACCGGCCGCGCGTCCACATCGATCTGCCGCAGCTCCAGCAGGAGGCCAAGGACCCGGTGAAGATGAAGGACCGCGGGTGGCAGCAGGCCTTCGAGTCGATCTATCCGCTCAAGTTCAACCAGATCCAGGTGCGGGAGGGGGATCTCGTCTACATCGACGCCGGCCCCCAGAAACCCCTCCACATCTCCCGCTGGAACGCGACGGCGTCGAACATCCGCAACATCCATTCGCGCGACCGGGTCTATCCGTCGGCCATCCAGACCGACGGGGTCGTCTTCGACACCGGCCACGCCTTCGTGAACGGCAACGCCGACTTCCTGGCCGAGCCCTATCCCGGCGTCCATGTGCTCTACCGGGTGGAGAACGTGCCGCTCAGCCGCCTGCGGCCGATCATCCAGAAGGCCAACATAACCGTCTCGGGCGGCGCCCTCTCCTCGCGGGGCGAGGTCGAGTACGGGCCCAGACACCGGGAGGCGCGCATCGCCGACGTGACCGTGCGGGGGCTCCACCTCGACTACACCCACACGACGGCCACGGCGCCGGCCGAGAAGGAGCGCGGCAAGGAGGTGGTGCGGGTCGCCAAGAACCCCGAGCCCGCCATGCAGGTCGAGATCGAGCGCCTGCGCGTGGTGGACGGCACCCTCGGCCTGATCACCCCGGCGAAGGACCAGCGCATCCGGGTCTACCTGGGGAACGCGAACCTGGACGTCACCAACGTCTCCAGCGGCTTCCGGCGGGGCCCGGCCAAGGCGACCCTCACCAGCAACTTCAACGGCGGCGGCTCGGTGCACGGCTCCGCGACCTTCCGCAATCCCGCCCAGGGGCCGGACTTCAACCTCCATGTGGCGGTCGAGGGGGCGAGCCTCCCCTCGATCAACGACCTGCTGCGCGCCTACGGCAAATTCGACGTGGCGAAGGGGACCTTCTCGGTCTACTCCGAGGTCACGGTCCACAACGGGCGCATCGACGGCTACGTCAAGCCGCTGTTCAAGGACGTCCAGGTCTACAGCCCGCAGCAGGACAAGGACAAGCCGGTGCTGAAGAAGCTCTACGAGAAGATCGTGGGCGGCGTCTCCCACATCCTGGAGAACCACCCCCGCGAGCAGGTGGCCACCGTGGCCGACATCTCGGGGCCGATCTCGCAGCCCCACACCAGCACCTGGGACGTGATCGTGAACCTGGTCTCGAACGCCTTCGTCAAGGCGATCCTGCCGGGGTTCGAGCGGGAGTACAACGCGCTGCGGGGCAAGAAATAGGGGCAGGGCGGCGCTCAGGGCTTCGTGTGCACCTTGGCCAGCGCCGCCTTGAGCCCGCCGGCGATCTTCTCCGGGGTGTCCACCCCCCAGAAGTGCATGAAGAAGAGGCGGGGCGTCTCCTCCAGCATGTGGGAGTGGAGGGCCGTCACCGCGATGCCGTGGGCGCGGAGCTCGCGGATCACGGGGTTGACCTCGGAGGCCAGGAGCACGAAGTCCCCAGTCGTGGCGACGCGGTCTCCCACGCGCTCGAAGTTGAGCGCGGTCGCCATGCCCATCGAGGGGGGGATCTCCATGCCCTTCTCCTCGATCTTCTCCGCCCGCGGCACGCCGATCTGCAGGACCGTCCCCGCGAGGGTGCCGGTCCGTCCCAGCACCTCCTGGACGGTCTTGAACGCCTGCTCGTCGGCGGCAGAGGCCTTGGCCGGCGGCGCCGGGGCCAGCGGTGTGGCGGTCTTGCCCAGGGCCTCCCTGAGCGTCCTGGCCAGGGCGGTGGCGTCGCCGTGCCCCGAGAAGTGGAGATAGACGACGTGCGGCGATTCGCCGACCAGATGGTTGTGGATGGCGGAGATCTCGACGCCTCCCGCCTCCAGGGTGGTCAGGACCGGCGTCAGCTCGGATTCCAGAAGGACGAGGTCCCCCATCGCCATCGTGTGATCACCCTCCTTGAGGAACGCACCCCAGGAGCCGAGCGCCAGCGCCGGCTGCACCGGCACGTCGCCGACCTGGACGTGCAGGTC
>JAICSG010000099.1 GCA_025937035.1 Thermoanaerobaculia bacterium
GCGACGTGGATGTCCGTCCCTTGCGTGTAGGCCAACGCCTGCAACTGGGCCGGTTTGGATGAGTTGTAATGAACTTTGACTCGGTCGAGGGAGTGTCCCGACAATTTTTCCACCCCGGCCTTGAGCTGATCGGGCAAACCGGTCGTGTTGGGCCGCGCCTCCATGTCCGCCCCGTGGGTTCCCGGCGCGTTGCGCGCGGTGATTTCCAGCAGGTTGGGCTGGGCCTTCGCCCGCTCGATCCGCTGGGCCCGGAAATCATCCATCCTGGCTTGCAGGACGCCCAATCTCTCCTGCTCGGCGGGGGTGATCGATCCGTTCTTTTTCTTGAGCTGGAAGCCAAAGGCCTCGTGCTTGTCCTGATGGAAAGCCGCGTTCTCCGTCTCCTCGGGAGTGGGAGAGCGGTGAATAACCGGTGAGGATTGAGCAGCCGGGGGCCGCGAGAGGAGATCGGAGCCCCTTTCCTGTGCGAGAGCGTTCCGCCGGGAGAGCTCGCCGAGCCTTGGATGCGCCATCATCGTACCTCGCCTGGATGTCCCTGTCAGACGCGGCCATCATACTCCGGCTCGTGCTCGCCGGTGGTGAGATTTCTCCTCCTGGAGGAAGGAAAACGCCGCCGGTCGCGGCAGGACGAATCTACGGGATGGGACTACGCATCAAGGGCTCTCCGCCATCTCCAGCAGCTTCCGCGCGGTGTTGAGGTTGCGCGCGGTGCCGCGGGTGCCGAGGATCTTCTCCATGGGGACCCGGCTGAGCTTGGAGCGGCCCGCCCCTTCCGGGTAGTAGACGAAGACCTCGGTCTCGTGGACGGCCACGACCTCCGGCCCCTCGAAGGCGGCGAGCGACCTCGCGCCCTCGGGGTCGGCGATGCCGGCGAGGAAGCTGATGAGCACCTTGCTCGGATCGGCGGAGCCGTCGAAGGGGACCCGGCCGAGGGCGCGGCGGAGCTCCTCCGGCGTCCTCAGGATGACGTCCGGCCGGTGCCCGTGGGCCTGGTGGATGGCGCCGGAGATCTGCTCCGAGAGCTTGCCCCGGTCCCTGGAGCGGGCGCTGAAGATCGCGTTGCCGCTCTGGAGGTGGGTCCTCACGTTCTCCAGCCCCAGGCCGGCCAGGAGGTCGCGCAGGTCCGACATCTTGATCAGGTTGTTGCCGCCGACGTTGACGGCGCGGAGGAGGGCGATCCAGGTGGTCATGGCTTTCCTTGCTCGAGCTCCCGGCGGGCCATTTCGTAGGCCTGCTGGAGGACCTCCGCCGGCGGCGCCGCGGTGCCCGGGAGGTTTCGGAGCCCCCACTCGGCCATGGCGCGCAGCACGGGGAAGAGCTCGGCGCCCCTGGCCGTGAGGCGGTATTCGTAGCGCCGGGGGCGCTCCGAGTAGAGGCTCTTCTCCACCACCCCGTGCTCCTCCAGCCGGCGCAGGCGGTCGGTGAGGATGTTGGTGGGAATCCCCTCGGGCGACTCCAGGAATTCGCCGAAGCGCCGCTTGCGCAGGAAGAGGAGGTCGCGCACCACCAGCAGCGTCCACTTGTCCCCCAGCAAGTCGAGGGTGCTGGAGATCGGACAGGTGGAGCGGCGGTCCTCGGGAAGCTTGAGGCACTCGGAAGGCGGCATGGCCATAGGGTAACACTCCGGAAGCTTGCAAAATGCAAGTCAATCGGGATAGAGTCGCTTGCGGAAAGCAAGTCACTCTCTCTTCCAAGGAGGAAACCCCGATGGCAGACCTGACGCGACCCTTGATCTCGGAGCTGCAGCAGGAGGCGGCGACGACCCGCCGGTTGATGGAGCGGGTGCCAGCCGATCAGTTGGGCTACCAGCCGCACCCCAAGGCGATGACCCTGGGGCAGCTCGCGCTGCACGTGGCCCGGATTCCGGGCACCTTCGCCCGGCTGGGCCGGCAGGACGGGCTGGACGTATCGACGTCCAATTTCGGCCCCGATTCCCCGGCGGACGTCGAGGAGCTGCGGTCGACCCTGGAGGCTTCGGTGACGGACGCGGTGGCGTTCCTGGGCGAGCTCGACGAGGAGAAGGCGATGGGGCTCTGGCGGCTCCACCACGGCGAGAAGGATCTGATGACGCTCCCCCGCCTGGCCCTCGTGCGCACCCTGATGCTCAATCACTGGTATCACCACCGCGGCCAGCTCGTGACCTACCTGCGCATCCTCGGCGTGGCGGTGCCGTCGGTCTACGGCCCCACGGCGGACGAGAATCCGTTCGCGGCGGCGATCGCGGCCTGAGCCCTCACTCCCCAACCCCTCTCTCCCAGCCCTCCGCCCGCCCCTGCCAGGGAGAGAGGGGCTCAAAGCAAGCTGAGCTGACTTTCTCCCTCTTCTCCCCGGAAGGGTGGGGGGAGGGCCGGGGTGATGAGGGACAACCGCCTATAATCCGCGCCATGACCGAGCCCGTCCTCCCCTCGACTCTCTCCTCGCCCGCCAATCAGACGTTCCCCACCCTGACGCCGGCGCAGATCGCGCGGGTCGCGGAGCACGGGTCCGCGCGCCCCATCCGGAAGGGCGAGGTGCTCGTCGAGGCGGGGGATCACGGGGTGCCGTTCTTCGTGGTCAGGGAGGGGCGGCTGGAAGTGGTTCGCCCCGCCGAGGCCACCGAAACGTTGATCGCGACCCACGGGCCCGGCCAGTTTACGGGCGAGGTGAACATGCTCTCCGGCCGCCGCGCCCTGCTGCGGACGCGCGTGTCCGAATCCGGCGAGGTGATCCAGCTCGATCACGAAAACCTGCTCTCGCTCGTGCAGCTCGACTCCGAGCTCGGCGAGATCTTCCTGCGGGCCTTCATCTTCCGCCGGCTGGAATTGATCTCTCACGGCATCGGCGACGTCGTGCTGCTGGGGTCGAGCCACTGCCCCGGAACCCTGCGCGTGCGGGAGTTCCTCACCCGCAACGGCCACCCCTATGCCTACATCGACGTCGACCGCGATGCCGGGGTGCAGGAGATGCTCGATCAGTTCCAGGTGACCGCCGCGGACATGCCCGTCCTGATCTGCCGCGGCGAGCTGGTGCTGAAGAACCCGACCAATCAGCAGGTCGCCGAGTGCCTGGGCTTCAACGAAGAGATCGACGCCACCCAGATCCGCGACCTGGTCGTCCTCGGCGCCGGGCCCGCGGGGCTGGCCGCCGCCGTGTACGGCGCCTCGGAGGGACTCGACGTGCTGGTCCTCGAATCAAGGGTGCCCGGAGGCCAGGCGGGATCGAGCTCCAGGATCGAAAATTATCTCGGCTTCCCCACCGGCATCTCCGGCCAGGAGCTGACGGCGCGCGCCTACACGCAGGCCCAGAAGTTCGGGGCGGGAGTCCTGATCGCCAAGGGGGCCCGGCGCCTCCTGTGCGACCGCAAGCCGTACGCCCTGGAGATGGACGACGGCCAGCGCGTGCCGGCCCGCACGATCGTCATCGCCACGGGCGCCGAATACCGGAAGCCCTCCCTGGACGGGCTGGAGCGGTTCGAGGGCGCCGGCGTCTACTACGGCGCGACCTTCATGGAGGCGCAGCTCTGCGCGGGCGAGGAGGTGATCGTGGTGGGCGGCGGAAACTCGGCCGGCCAGGCGGCGGTCTTCCTCGCCCAGACCGCCCGGCACGTCCACATCCTCGTGCGATCGAAAGGTTTGGCGGAGAGCATGTCGCGCTACCTGATCCGGCGCATCGAGGACAACCCGGCCATCACCCTGCGGACGCGCACGGAGCTCACTCGCGCCGAGGGGGAGAATCATCTGGAGCGCGTGACCTGGCTGGATCAGCAGGTCGGCACGCCCGAAACCCACAACATCCGCCACGTCTTCGTGATGACGGGCGCGATCCCCAGCACGGGCTGGATCGGCGAATGCATCGTGCTCGACGAAAAAGGTTTCATCAAGACCGGGCCGGACCTCTCGAAGGACGAGCTCAACGCCGCCCGCTGGCCGCTCGCCCGGCCCCCCTTTCTTCTGGAAACCAGCCTCCCCGGCGTCTTCGCGGTCGGCGACATCCGCAGCGGCAGTATCAAGCGGGTGGCCTCGGCCGTGGGCGAGGGGTCGATCTCGGTGTCGTTCGTGCACCGGGTGCTTCAGGAGTAGACGCCATGGACAAGAAAGCCCTGATCCGCGAGTACAAGGAAACCCAGCGCCCGATGGGGGTGTATCAGGTGCGGAACACCGTCAACGGGAAGGTGTTGATCGGAACGAGCGTCGATCTGCCGGCCATCCTGAACCGGCTACGCGGGGAGCTCAGGCTCGGGGGGCTTCGCAACCGGGCTCTCCAGCAGGATTGGAACGAGCACGGGCCGGAGGCGTTCGAGGTCGAGATCCTCGACACCCTTCCGCCCTCCGACAAGCCCGGCTACAACCCGAGGGATGATCTCAAGGCTCTCGAGGCGCTGTGGCTCGAGAAGCTCACGCCGTTCGACGAGCGGGGGTACAACTCCAGGCCGAAGGGTTGAGGGTTGGATTCAAGGACGGACACGGACGAGCACGGACCGGCAAGGACGGTGGAGGCGGGATGCCGCCGAGCCCGGCCCGCCCCGCCTGGGCATTCATGCCCGGGCGGGCCGGGCCGGGCAATCCGACAAAGTAGAGCTCGGAGGCTGACCGGATCGGGACCCGTTTCCCGCATACTCGGTCTGTAGAGAAAGGCATCTTACCGAATCGTTGAGAGGTTCCTGCTCATGCGTATGATCCGCCGTATCGTGCTCCTCCCCCTGATCCTGGTCCTGGTGGCCGTCCACGCCGACTCGGGGCCGCGCCTGGCCGCGGGGCGGCCCAACATCGTCTTCATCCTGACCGACGATCAGGACCTCCTCCTGCGCTCGATGGATTTCATGCCGCAGACGCGCGAGCTGATCGCGCAGAAGGGGATGACCTTCGAGCAGGACTTCGTGCCGCTGTCGCTCTGCTGCCCGTCGCGCTCGACCATCCTCACCGGCCTCTACCCCCACAATCACAAGATCTACAACAACCGGGCCCCGGGGGGCGGCTTCGCCAAGTTCCAGGATCTGGGGCTGGAGGAGACCACGGTCGCCACGGCGCTGCACAGGGCGGGCTACCGCACGGCCCTGTTCGGAAAATATCTGAACAATTATCCGCGCCCAGGTGACGAAACTCACATCCCTCCCGGGTGGGACGAATTCGCCACCCCCTCCGGGGGATCGCCCTACACCAACCGCAACTACACGCTCAACGAGAACGGCACGCTGGTCAAGTACGGGAGCGATCCCCAGGACTATCTGACCGACGTGATCGCCGGCAAGGCGACGGATTTCATCCACCGCTCGGCGGACGCCGGCCAGCCGTTCTTCCTCTATCTGGCGACCTACGCGCCGCACAAGCCGGCCATCCCGGCGGCGCGCCACGCCAACCTCTTCCCCGGCCTCAAGGCCCCGCGCACCCCCTCGTTCAACGAGGCGAACGTGGCCGACAAGCCGCAGAAGATCCGCAAGCTCCCGCGACTCTCCACGAGCGACCTCGACGCCATCGACAGCCTGTATCGCCGGCGGGCGCAGTCGCTCCAGGCGGTCGACGAGGCCGTGGGGGCGGTGGTGCGCACCCTGGAGGCCACCGGCCAGCTCGACAACACCTACATCATCTTCACCTCGGACAACGGCTTCCACATGGGGCAGCACCGGTTGAAGCCGGGCAAGTACACCCCCTATGAGACGGACATCCACATGCCGCTCTACGTGCGCGGGCCCGGGATCGACCCCGGCAGCTCCACCAAGCTGCTCACGTCGAGCGTGGACTTCGTCCCCACGATCGCGGAGCTGGCCGGGGCGGATCTCCCCTTCCCGGTGGACGGCCGGTCGCTCGCCCCCATCCTGCACGGCAAGACGCCGGCCGGATGGCGGCAGGTGATCCTGCTGGAGCAGTTCGAGTTCTCGGCGGACGCCAATGTGCCGGACAGCGTCCTGGAGCCGCCCGACCCGCAGGATGGGGTCACCTCCGCCTATCCCTCCCATCTGGGGGTGCGGATGAACGGGCTGAAGTATGTGGAGTACGGGACCGGCGAGAAGGAGGTCTACGACCTCGTCCACGACGGGGACGAGCGGAGCAACATCGCCGCCCGGAGGAAGCCGGCGTGGCTGGCTCAGATGTCGAGCCTGGCGCGGGCGCTGGGCGCCTGCTCGGCAGACCGGTGCCGGGAGCTGGAGGCGGCTCCTCCGCCCTGAGCCTCGCCCGCCGAGGGGAGGCTGGCGATCTCGGAGCCGAGATCGAACAGGAAGAGCCGGGCGTCGAGGAGCCGCGGGGCGGCGGTGAGGCTGGCGTTCCGGCGCAGCCAGGCCTCCTCGGGCGCGGGGGCGCCGATCTCGTGGACCTCGACGAGCGCCACCCGCCGCTCTCCCGTGGTGAGGGCGCGGGTGTCCTCGGGCACGCGGCGATGGCGGAGCTGGGGCACCCAGGAGGCCACCAGCGGGCCGTCGCCCAGATAGCGGGCCAGGCCGAGCACGCCGGAGGGGATCGAGTGGATGATCACCAGGTCCCCCGGCCGGGCCCACCGCGCCAGCAGGGTCCCCGTCTCGCGGAAGGAGTCGCCGTGCCGCGGCACCGGCAGGGCCAGCCGATAATAGGCTGGCACCCAGGCCAGAACGACCAGGAGCCCCACGATCCCCGCGATCGTGGCCCGGCGCGGACGGGCCGCGAGCCGGGCTCCGGCCATCCCCGCCAGCAGGGCGGCCGCCGGCAGGGCGGGCCAGACGTAGCGGGAGATGGTGTCGGTCTGGGAGCGGCAGACGAGGTCGAAGACCAGCGGTCCACAGCAGGCGGCGGCGAGCCAGAGGACGGGCAGGGCCCGCGCGTCCCATCCGATGCGGCGCAGGAGCAGGAAGGCGGCCAGGAGCAGCCCCAGCTCGATAGCGACGGCCAGCGCCGTCCGGTTGATCAGGCTGGCCCGCCAGGGGTCCGGCAGGGAGAAGGCGCTCGCCGCGAAATTGATCGGCGCCACCACGAATCTCCGGAGAGACGGCAGGCCGTCGAGCCACCCCTTGGCCACCCGCCAGTGCCCCAGGATCTCGGGCATGCGGAGGTACCACGGCGCGGCGAGCAGGGCCGCCAGGCCCGAGATCGCGGGGACGGCCCGGCGGTCGAGCCTCCCCGGGGCGATGAGGAGCCAGGCCGCGCAGGCCGCCCAGACGAAGAGGAAGAAGTAGTGAGTGAGCATGCCGGCCGCGGCGGTCGCGGACCACAGAACGGCCAGCCCGGGCCGCCACCCCCGGCGCGCCAGGGCCATGCTGGCCCAGGCGAGCAGGGCGCCGAGAAAGATCGTCAGGGCGTACATCCGCCCCTCGACCCCCGCCTCGACCCCGACCGGCACGGCCGCGAGGAAGGCGCAGGCCGCGAGCGCCGTCCTCTCTCCCGCGATCTCTCGTCCCAGCGCTCGCAATACCGGTAAAGCGGCCAGGCTGAGCGCCACCGAGAAGAGGCGCAGGGCGGCGTCGCTGGTTCCAAACGCCAGGGTCCAGGCCCAGAGCAGGACGTAGTAGAGCGGCGGGGCGGTGTCGGAGATGAAGGTGGCGCGGACCACCCGCCAGGGCCCCGCGGGCGGGCTGTCGTGCCGGAGGTAGCGGCGGAGCTCGGAAGGGGGGACGGCGGGGCCGGGCTCGACGAAATCGCCCAGCTCGGGGCGCGACACCCGGGGGTCCTGCTCGATGCTGTGGCCGGTCGCCACCGCCAGGGAGAAGACCTCGTCCACCCACAGCCCCTCGCGGTCGAGGACGGCCAGGCGCAATGCGAGAGCCACCGCCACGATCAGCCACCACGCGACGCGATCTCCCCTCCCCGGCATCGGGATCAGCGTTCTTGCAAATTTCATCCCCGCCGGACCCCGTCTATACTTCCCCACCGATGACCGCCCCCCGCGACCTCCCGGCCCTGCGCGAAGCGATCGAGGCGATCGATCGCGAGATCCTCTCCCAGCTCCGGCGGCGGATGGACCTCGCCGAGGAGGTGGCGGCGGCCAAGCTGCGCACGGCCTATCCGTTCCGCGACGAGCCGCGCGAGGACCAGATCATCCAGCGGGTCCGCCACGCGGCCGTGGAGCGGGGGATCGACCCCCACGAGATCGAGCGGCTCTACCGGGTCATCCTCGACATGTCGGTCGCCCACCAGAAGGCCCACGTCCGCTCCCTGGAGGCGGCCCCCCTGCGGGTCGCCTATCAGGGGGTCGAGGGGTCCTACAGCCATCTCACGGCCCAGCGGCGCTATGCCGGGCTCCCGGAAGGGGTGCTGCTCGAAGGGTTCGAGACCTTCCGCGGCGCCGCCGAGGCGGTGCGCGAGGGCACCGCCGACCGCGCCCTGCTGCCGATCGAGAACACCACCGCGGGCAGCATCAACGAGGTCTACGACCTTCTCGCGGAGGGGGGCCTCACCATCACCGCCGAGATGGTGAGCCGCATCGAGCACTGCCTGCTGGGGCTCCCCGGCTCCCGCATCGAGGATCTGCGCACGGTGCTCTCCCATCCCCAGGGTCTCCTCCAGTGCCAGGACTTCCTGCGCTCGGTCCCCTGGATCAAGCCGCAGGTCGAATTCGACACCGCCGGCTCGGCCCGCAAGGTGCGCGAGCGCAACGATCCGACCGTTGCGGCGATCGCCAGCGAGCACGCGGCCAAGGTGTTCGGCCTGGAGGTGCTGCGGCGGGCGATCCAGTCGCAGGAGGGAAATTACACCCGCTTCGTGGAGCTGGCGCACGATCCCATCCGCTTCCCGCCGGAGACGCCGGCCAAGACGTCGCTCCTGCTCGCCCTTCCCCACACCCCCGGCGCCCTGGCCGAGGTGCTGGGCGTGCTCAGCCGCCGCGGGGTCAACCTGGCCAAGCTGGAGTCGCGGCCGATCCCCGAGAGCCCCTTCAAATACCGCTTCTATCTGGACCTCGACGGCAACGCCAGCCGCGACCCCGTGCGCGGCGCCCTGGCCGAGGTGGAGCCTTTAACCACGGAGATGCGGGTGTTGGGGAGCTATCCGGCGGCGGAGCGGGAGTAAAAAAGGAGGGGGCGGCGGAGAGCCGCCCCCGCGCGGAGGCTAATACTCAATCGAAAGCGGCGTAAAGCCGCTTCCCTCCCGACTGGCGGGCGATCCGCGCCTCCGAGGCGAACGTATTCGTTCCCCCGTTGACGCAGGCGCCCACGCAGCCATCTGCGTACCCGACGAGCACTCTTCCCTCGCCGTCGATGGTTACCCCTAAGAAGTCGAGAAGGTTGCGCGTGGTTCCGCAGGTCGTGCCGGAGGTGCAGATGGTGCCCCGCTGCACCGGATCGTTGGGGGTCACGTCGACCGTCTGCCAGGCCGAGCCCCCGGTATAGGTGTGAGCCACGTAGAGGTGCCAGACGGCCGGGAAGCTGGGGTCGTCCCCCGTGGCGTCCCCGCCCGCCGTGGTGCCCAGGAAGGCGAAGGCGGCGCGGGCGCCGTCCCCCGCCACCACCGCCGGAAAGGCGATGTTCTGGATGCCGAGCGGGGCGCCGACGTCCGTGACGCTCGACCAGGTCGCGCCCTGGCTGGACGACACCGCCACGTAGGCATGGCCGTCGCCGTTGGACCAGCCGAGATAGAGCGTGCCGTCCGAGCCGATGCCGACCGC
>JAICSG010000552.1 GCA_025937035.1 Thermoanaerobaculia bacterium
AACGGTGTCAGCAGCTCATGGAGCGGTTCATCCGCGAGAAGCCGGAGCTGTGGGATGAGGATATCGCGGGGCGGGAGCGGGTATGAGCTTAGGAGACGGAGGCGTCAAGGGGTTGGCAGTGTTTCCTGCATTCCTGTCTGTGGGTTGAACCAGGAGACCAGGCTTCCTCGCAGCAGCTTCTGAGGAAAGATAGCGAGGACCTGATTGTAGGGCGCCTTGGCCGACAGCGACTTGAATCCTTCCAGATTCGGTACCGTGTAGAGAGCTGCTCCAAGATCCTGGGTTGGAGCTATCCCGGTTGGTGTCCTCACTGTGGTGCCAGGCCCCCGGAGTTGGTAGCCGATCCAGTCCCCGGTAAGCTCCTGGGCCGTTATATCCAAAAGTGCTTGGGACGATGGAGCGGTCAGATCTGCCACATGCTGGAGAGAGACAGAGACGTTCAGGATAGTCCAGGTGCTGCGGGGGTGCGGCACCACTCCTCCGGGAGTCGTCGGGGAGCCCAAGAGAGCCTGGACCTCAAGCGGGGCAACGAGATGGTTTTCAGCCAAATACAGAACTTGAGCTCCAGGGGACGCAGGGCTCGCGCCACTGAAGCGGCTTTGAATCGTGCTCGTATGCTTGGTCGAGAGAGCGGTCGGGAGAAAGTGAGTCTGGAGGGCCCGATACCAAGTCCCACTCTCCGGAGCCAGAGCAACGCCACTGGCTGAAGCGGAGAAGGGTACCCTCACGTGATCATGCCGTGCTTGATGTTCTGAACCAGATTATGAACGATCTCACGCCCCTTGTTGGAGCCCAGAAGGGCTCGTGGGGGCTGGCCACCCAGACGGTCATTGGGCGTGTCGAGCCAAGCTTCTGGGTAAAGGACGATCTCAGCGATCTCGCCTAGAAGAGAATCGTGATCATCATCCCATGCCTGTGCGTGAGCTCGTTTCGCCATGACGACATTCTAACACGGCCCGGGGTTTGAATTCCCGGCGACCAGCGCCATCGCGTCATTTCGCTCCGAGCCCACGTCCAGGTGTCCCGGGCGGCCTCGTCCCTCAGTGATGGGTCGTGAGGCAGACGCACTGGCAATTCACCAGCGTGCATTGCCCACCCTCCGCCGCGCACGGGTCGCACAAGCTGGCCGGGCAGGTGATGATGCAGGCACTGACGGGAGCCGGAGCGCTCCCCAGGAGAGCGGCGGCCAGCAGCAGGAACAGGGCGAGAGCGAGCTTTCTGAGCTTCAAGAGGATTCCTTTCCGGGCCATGAAGGCTTCAGGCCTCAAAGAAGAAGTGTCGCGCCGGCGGCAAAGCGCGACGGGCATTTCCATTCCCCGCCTTTTGTTGTCTAAGCTTTGGCCATGTCGGACCACGAGCAGCTCGCAGAACGCATCCGGGCCCTGCCTGACCGCCCCGGGATTTACGTCTTCAAGGACGCCGAGGGGAAGGTCCTGTACGTCGGCAAGGCGAAGTCCCTGCGCAAGCGGGCATCGTCCTATCTGGTGCGCGACCACGAGCCGCGGCTGGCCGCGATGGTCGCCGAGGCGGTGGACCTGGAGTATGTGGTCACCGACTCCGAGGCCGAGGCGCTCCTGCTCGAGAACAACTGGATCAAGCGCAAGCGCCCCCGCTATAACGTCCTGCTGCGGGACGACAAGACCTACCCCTATCTGAAGCTGACGATGCGGGACGAGTACCCCCGCATCGCCTTCACCCGCCGGATCTCCAACGACGGCGCCGAGTATTTCGGCCCCTTCCTGCCGGGCGGCCTCGCCCGCAAGGCGATCAAGCTGGTGCAGAAGCTCTTCAGGGTACGCGTCTGCCGGATCGAGGTGGATGGCTCCTGGGCCCGGCCGTGCCTCTACTACGACATGCACCGCTGCCTGGGCCCCTGCGTGGCCAAGCTCACCACCAGGCAGGCCTATGACGAGGCCGTGGAGCAGGCGCGGCTGTTCCTCTCCGGGCGGACCGAGCCGCTGCTGAAGACGATCAAGCGGGAGATGTGGGAGGCGGCCGAGGCCATGGACTACGAGCGGGCGGCCCAGCTCCGCGACACCCTGGCCGAGGTCGAGGCGGTGAGCCAGCGGCGCAAGCTCTCGTCGGTAGACGAGGAGGATCTCGACGTCTACGGGGTCCACATCTCGGGCGGCAACGCGGCCGTGGTCTCCCTGATCATGCGCGAGGGGCAGGTGCTCGACCGCCGGGAGCTGTTCTGGGAAGGGGTGGGGCACATCTCGCCGGAGCTCCTGCTTTCCGAGGTCCTCCCCCAGATCTACGACCGCACGACGTTCATCCCCAAGGAGATCCACCTGCCGGTGCCGATCGAGGGGGAGGAGGCGCTGGTCGACTGGCTGTCGGAGAAGAAGGACGAGCGGGTCTACATCCGGCTGCCGTCGCGGGGCCCCAAGGCGGAGCGGGTGAAGCTCGCCATGCACAACGCCGAGCTGGCCCACAAGCGCCGCTTCCGGGCCGGCGGGGTGGAATCCCCGGGCGCCTCCGCCCTGGAGAGGCATCTCGATCTCTCCGAGCCGCCGCGGCGGATCGAGGGGTTCGACATCTCCCATTTCCAGGGGGGTGAGACGGTGGCCTCGATGGTCGTCTGGGAGGAGGGGAAGATGCGGAAGGGGGAGTATCGCTCCTTCAACATCAAGGGGCTCACCCAGCCGGACGACTTCGCGTCGATGCGCCAGGCGGTCGAGCGGCGCTACCGGCGGGTGCTGGAGGAGGTGGGCGCCATGCCGGACCTGATCCTGATCGACGGCGGCATCGGGCAGCTCAACGCCGCGCTGGGAGCCCTGGCCGAGCTGGGGGTGGAAGAGACGTCGATCGTCTCGCTGGCCAAGCGGGAGGAGGAGATCTACGTGCCCGGGGTGCCGGAGCCGCTGCGGTTGCGGCGGGACGATCCCGGCCTGCGGCTGCTCCAGGAGATCCGCGACGAGGCCCACCGTTTCGCCGTCTCCCGGCACCGCCGCCGCCGCTCCGCCCGCACCCTCCACAGCCGTCTCGACGAGCTGGCCGGCGTCGGCCCCCGGCGCCGCAAGCTGCTGATCCAGACCTTCGGCAGCGTGCAGGGGGTGCGCGAGGCGCGGCTGGAGGATCTGCAGAACGTGCTCGGGAGTCTCATGGGTCGGAAGATTTTTGAGCAGCTTCACGCGGAGGAGCCGGCGGAGGCTCCGGCGCCTGCGCCGGAGCGGTGAGGGCCTCCGGCTTCCGCTTCAGCACGTAGATCGTCTGATCGTTCCCCCGGAAGAAGCCCGGATAGTGGCTGGTGCCGACCGAGCCGAACTGCGCCACGATCTGGTAGTTGGCCAGAATCCAGTTGACGATCATCGGGCGGATCTTCGGCTTCCCGTCGGGGCGCATCACCTCTCCCAGCACCAGATAGTGATCGCGCCGTTCGATCACCCGGTCCCTGGCCCTCTCCCAGACCCGGACCTGGACCTTGGCCGGCAGCGTGTCGAGCCGCGACGGGAGGATGGCGAGCTCGCGCAGGACGAGCACGCGGTCGTTGGGCTGGACCTGTCGGGCGAGCCAGCGGACCGCCCTCTCCCGGGTGTCCATGAGGGCGAGTTGGAAGGCGTCGTACTCGTAGAGCGCCGGAGCGAAGAGGAGGACGGGCAGCACGGCCGCGGCGAGGTCGAGCCAGAGGCGGCGGGCGGTCGTCTCGCGAAGCTTCGCGTAGAGCAGGGCGACGGCGGCGCAGGCCAGCGGCACCAGCGCGAGCAGATTGCGGAAGGCCCGGAATTGATAGGGGGCCACCAGCAGGCCGGTGGCGATGCCGAAGAGGAGCCAGCCCGCGACCGCCCATCGCCAGCGGCGGTCCGCCAGGCCCACGGCGAGCCCGGCCACGGTCAGCAG
>JAICSG010000816.1 GCA_025937035.1 Thermoanaerobaculia bacterium
CCGCGGGCTACTCCGGCACGGTGCGCTTCGCCTGCATCCTGGCCCTCACCGCGCCGGGGACGATCGCCGGGGTCATCGGCGCCGGCGCCGGCTTCCCCTTCAATACGCCGCCCAAAAAGGACAATCCATTCGCCTTTTTCGGCACGGTGGGGGACCGCGACTTCAACTGGTATGAGATGAACGATCTCGACGCGGCCATGGGAGCGCTCGGCCTGCCGCACCGCATCGAGCATTTCGCCGGTGAGCACGACTGGCCGCCGTCCGACCTCGCGAGGAAGGCCGTCACCTGGATGGAGCTCCAGGCGATGAAGACGGGCAAGCGCGAGAAGAGCCCGGCGCTGATCGAAGCGGAGTGGGCCCGCGACCGCGAAAAAGCCATGTCGCAGGCCGGTCATCCCGCGGACGCCTTCCACACCTGGAACGCGATGGCCGCCGACTACGCCGGTCTGCGGGACGTCTCCGAGGCCCGGAAGGAGGCCGCCGCCCTCGCCGCCTCGCCGGCCTGCCAGAAGGAGCTCCGCGAGCGCGCCGAGCGGGACCGCCGCGACAAGGATCTCCTGGCCCAGGCGCCGGGCATCCTGCTGGGGCGGAGCGGCCCAGGCAACGATCCGGTAACCCCGGCGCAGATCGCCGCCGCGCTCAAGGTCACGGAGCTCAAGAAGCGCGCCGCCTCGTCCGACCCTGAAGAGAGCCTCTCGGCCACGAGGATCCTCAACACCTACCGGGGGCAGACGCAGTTCTACCAGCCGATGTCGTTCATCGACAAGAAAGAGTACGACCGCGCCGTCTTCATGCTGAGCGTGGGCGCCGAGATCGACCCGCAAGAGCCGGGGATCTGGGTGTCGATCGCCTCCGTGCAGGCCCGCAAGGGGAAGCCGGGCCACAAGAAGGCCCTGGAGGCGCTGCACACCGCGGTGGAAAAGGGGCTCAACGATCCGGCCCTGCTCGACCGGAAAACGTTCGACGATCTGCGCCAGGATGAGGAATTCCGCCGCATCCTGGCGCAGGTGACCGAGCGCCACCGCAGGGCCGGTTAAGCGCAGCCGAGCCCGGTACAGAAGCAGGTCGCGACACAAGTGGGGGCATCCGACCCGCACAACTGGGGGCACGAAGCGGCGGACCCGCCGGCGGCCTCGCGCAGGCCGGCCTCTCCCAGGGACCGCAACGTCTCACGGCTGAGCTCCAACTTCCTCTGAATCCGTTTTTTCATGGATCGTTCCTCCTTTGGAGAGACTCTACACCGGGGCCGGGATAGAATCCCAGGGTCCTGAAGGAGGAGCGGATGAAAGGGCTCATCGTGGCCGTCAGCCGGAGCGCGGCCTATACATTCAGTAAGCCCAACCAGGAGGGTATCCATCTCTTGGCCGGGCTGGGCGTCGAGGGGGACGCGCACATGGGCGAGACGGTCAAGCATCGCTCGCGGGTGGCGCGCGATCCCACGCAGCCCAACCTGCGGCAGGTGCACCTGATTCACGCCGAGCTGCACGACGAATTGCGGGCGGCTGGCTTCGACGTCGCGGCCGGAGAGATGGGGGAGAACGTCACCACCCGCGGCCTCGACCTGCTCGGGCTGCCAACCGGCACGCGGCTGCACCTGGGGGAGACGGCGGTGGTCGAGGTGACCGGCCTGCGCAACCCCTGCGTCCAGTTGGACCACTTCCAGACCGGCCTGATGTCGGCCGTCCTGGACCGCGACGAGCACGGCAACCTCATCCGCAAGTCCGGCATCATGGGGGTCGTCCTCAACGGCGGCGAGGTGCGGCCGGGGGACCCGATCCGTGTCGAGCTGCCGCCGGAGCCGCACCGGGGGCTGGTGCCGGTCTGAGAAGCCGCTCCACGCTTTCGCGGAGCGCTCGGCTGATGCCGCCCTCTGATTCTCCGCTTGCGCCCACCCGTGGGGCGGTCGTGCCCACTGGATCGGAGGCATCGCCCTCGCTTGGGGCGGCTTTCCCCTCTGGTTCGTCGGCTCGCCCCTCCCGAGGGGAGGTATCGCCCAGCCGAGGGCAGGCCCGCCGAATCAGAGGGCAGGGTCAGCCCATCAGAGGGGAGACGCGGCCCAACGGAGGGCAGACCCGCAGAAAGAGAGGGCGCACACCGCGAGCCAGAGGGCGGAGGCGCCCCAACCGTGGGGCGAGCGCGCCCAGCAGTGGGGAGACTCCGCGGAGCGGGAGGGCTGCTCTCGTTTTCAGTGGGCTCGGACGCGGAAGGAGAGGGCGCAGAGGGAAAATCGTTGGGCGGGACCGGATGAGCAGTCCTCGGGAGATTCAGGCGGGGACGGTTACGATCTCCAGTCCGTCGACAGCCTGGAAGTGCCTGGGATTATGAGTCACCAGCGGAAGCTCGTGCCGGACCGCGGTCGCTGCGATCCATGCATCCGCGACGGAGATGGGATGCCCTTTCTTGGACATAATCCGGGCCCAGTCCCAGCTCATCGCATCGTCGTAGGGGAGCACCACGTAGCCTCTGAGATGCTTTCGGAGGGCGGCAATTCTTGGTTCCCCCCAATTGCGAGTGAGAGGCCAGCGATAGAGCTCGGCGACGGACATGAACGAGATGCCGAGAAGTCTTCCCTGGAGGTGTTCCCGGTAGCGTGGAGCCAGGGAGTGCCCCTTCAGGAGGTAGGAGACTACGGACGTGTCGACAAGGAGACTCTCCACCCCTCAATCCCGCTCCCGCCGCCAGCGAGCGAGCTCCTCCTCGAA
>JAICSG010000053.1 GCA_025937035.1 Thermoanaerobaculia bacterium
ACGTCATAGCGCTTGGCCCCCTGGTCGCCGATGTCGGATTGGAAGACGGCCGACCACATGGGGTCGAACTGGTGGGTGAAGGTGAAGTAGGTGCGCTTCACGTCGACCCCCGTGCCGCTGTCGCTGCTCTTGACGCCGGTGGCGTCGTCCTTGTTGCTCTTGCTGGAAGCGTCGGCGTAGACGCGGATGCCGAATTTATTGGCCGGATAGTCGGCTGCCTTGGCCGCCTTCGGGGTCGGCCGCTCGTAGGCCGGCAGGTTGTGCTTGAAGAGGTAGAGATCCATGGCCGTGTCGTTCTCGGCCACGATCGTCTCGCCGTTGGAGCCGCGGCCTTCTAGGGTGATCGCCTTCCCCATGTCGCCGTTGCTCTCCCAGGAATGGAATCTCTCGGGCGTGTTGAAAACGTAGACGCGGCCGTCCTTCGCGACCTCCTGGTAATAGAGACCCGTGACCTGCGCGCGGGTGAGGGTGGCCGCCGACAGCGCCAGGACGAGCGCCAGCAGGCCAGCCTTGAACAGAGCCTTTCTACACATCCTGCTCTCCTTTGGATTCGATGTAACGGTCCTGAAACCGGGATGCTCAAGTGAGCCGGGCTTCAGGATAAAAACCGTCCGGAGCGACGCCGCGACGGTCTTGTGACAGGCCTGCGACAGGGTTTTTTTCAGAAATGCGGAACCGAAGAGGCGTCTGTCAGTCACGCCGCTGTCACATCCCGGTTGGCTCGCTGCCAAACCCGAGATGCTGCGCTATGGGCTCGACCGGGGGTATCTCAGCTCACGCCTCGGACCGGTCGCGCCGCGCCCGCGGGCCGAACATCTGGCCGAGGCCCAGGGAGAGCACGGCTCCCGCCAGGATGAGCGCGAGGCCGAGCGACGCTTCCGTCAGGCCGGCGAGCAGCAGCAGGGAGATCACGGCGGCCGTCAGGGCGACCACGGCGCCGGCGAGGACACGGGACGGAGTAAATCTGGCTCTCATCTGAGTCTCCTGAGACACGTCAGCACATCAGACCTGAACAGAGGGGCTTCAGGGAGAGTGGTGCCGCAGGCAAGAAAAAGCGAGCCTTCTGCGGTCAGGATCGCTTTCAACCCTCCGCGAGGGCGCGCACGGGGTCGATGCG
The DNA here is from genome assembly GCA_025937035.1 of Thermoanaerobaculia bacterium. Classification (GTDB taxonomy): domain Bacteria; phylum Acidobacteriota; class Thermoanaerobaculia; order Multivoradales; family UBA5704; genus DATARR01. Next base: position 1,118 of record JAICSG010000053.1, read on the forward strand.
GGTGACCTTGCGGGCCGGCATGTAGCCGGCCCAGAGCGCCACGGCGAGCAGGAACAGCGGCATGGTGGCGAAGGTCCAGGGGTCGAGGGGGCTGATCTCGTAGAGGGAGCTCGCGAACAGCCGCGACAGCAGGGCCCCGCCCCCCAATCCCAGAAGGAGGCCGAGGGCGATCCAGTGCGCGCTCTGCGCCAGGGGGGTCCATACCACCTCCCGGCGCTGGGCGCCGAAGGCGATGCGAATCCCGAGCTCGTGCTGTTTCTGGGAGACGGCGAACGACGTCACCCCATAGACGCCGATCAGGGCGAGCAGCAGACCGGTGACGGCGAACGCGGCCAGGATCTGGGCGTTGGCGGCGGGGCTCGCCATCTTGGCGGCGGCGAGCTCCTCCATCGTGGTCGCGTTGCCCATCAGGACCCCCTCGTCCAGCCCGCGCACCTGCCGCCGGATCTCCTCGGCCATCGTGAGGGGGTCCTTCTCGGTGTGGACCACCAGGCTGGCCGAGCCGACGAGGACCTGCGTGTAGGGGAGATAGGCCTCGGGGTGCGGCGGCGTCTGTGGGCCGACCTCGCGCAGGTCGCCGACCACGCCCACCACCAGGCGGGGGACCGGGCTCATCCAGCCCAGGGTCACGCTCTTGCCGACGGCCTCCTCCCCCGGCCAGAGCCGGCGGGCGGCGGCGGCGTTGAGGATGACCACCGGATGGCGGTCGTCGGCGGTCTCTCCCGGCGTGAAATCGCGTCCGCGGAGCAGGGGGATCCCCAGGGTCGGGAAGTAGCCCGGGCTGACGCCGTTGAGGTCGATCTGCCAGCTCAAGGGGGTGCTGGACCGCAGCCCGACGGTGGTGCTCATGTTGCCGCCGTCCTTGAGCGGCAGGCTGGTGACCAGGGCCGCCGAGCGGACCCCCGGCCGGCCGTTCAGGGCGCGCGCGAGATCGGAGAAGAGGGCGCGGGCCCGCGCGGGGTCGCGGTAGACCGGCGCGCTGAGGTCGATCGGCAGGGCGAGCACCCGTTCGGGGCGGAAGCCGAGATCGACCCGGGAGAGGCGGACGAGGCTCCGGATCAGCACGCCGGCGCCGATCAGCAGCGCCAGGGAGAGGGCGATCTCGGCGGCCACGAGCGCGTTGCGGCTGCGGCGGCTGGAGCTGGACTCACCCGCCCGGGCGGAGCGCTCGTTGAGCATGGTGAGCAGGGGGAGGCGCGCCAGCTCCAGGAACGGCAGCAGGTCGATGAGGATGAGGGAGAGGAGCGAGACCAGCGCGGTGATCGCCACGGTCCGGCCGTCGAGGACCACCCCGGTGAGGCGGATGAGCGGCGTGGGCAGCAGGGCCACGATCACGTCCCAGGCCCAGAGGGTCAGGAGCAGGCCGAGCACGAAGGCCATGCCCACCAGGGGCAGGCTCTCCTCGAGGAGCTGGCGGAACAGCTTCCCGCGGTCGGCGCCCAGGGCGGCGCGCAGGGCCAGCTCCCGCCGCCGCACGGTGAGCTCGACCAGGCGTACGTTGGCCGCGTTGGTACAGCCGATGAGCAGCAGCAGGGCCGCCGCTCCGAGCAGCGCCAGCAGGACGGGGCGGGAGCCGGCGACGGCCACCTCGCGCAGCGGCTCCAGGCGCACGAACGTGGTCTGGCGGCTCTCCGGATGGGCGGCCGCCAGTCCTTGCGCGATCTGCCGCAGCTCCGCCGAGGCCCGCTCCCGGGTGGCGTCGTCCGCCAGGCGGGCGATCACCCGCATGCCGCGGACCCCCCGTCCCATGTAGGGCGAGCTCGCCGGCACCACGAGCGGCTTCAGCAGGTCGGCCGCGCCGACGACCACCGGCTCGTCCAGGGCGATCCGCTCGGGCAGGACGCCGACGACCGTGACCATCGTCCCGTCGAGGGAGAGGGGCCGGCCGATGACGCCCGGATCGCCGCCGAGCCGCTGTGCCCAGAGCTGGTGGCCGAGCACCGCGACCGGCTCGGCTCCGGGCTGGAAGTCCTCCGGCTGGAGGCCCCGCCCGAGCTCCGGCTTCAGGCCCAGGAGAGGGAAGAAGCCGTCGGACACCGCGGCTCCGGAGAGACGGGTGGAGTCGGCCGGCAGGCGCAGGGTGGGGCTCCAGGGGCTGGAGATGGCCATCGCCGCGAAGGCGTGGCTCTGGGCCTTCCAGCTCAGGAAATTGGGATAGGCGGCGGAGGTCCAGGCCTCCGGGCTCGCCGCGTCCGCCTCCCCGATCAGCACCAGGCGGTCCGGGGAGGGGAAGGGGAGGGCCCGCAGCAGCACCATGTCCACGATGCTGCCGACGGTGGACATCGCGCCGATGCCCAGCGCCAGGCTGATGACGATCAGCAGGGCGAGCCTTGGCTGGTGAGCCTGCGCACTCTCGGACGGGAGCATCGGGGTCCTGCGCGTCCCAGTCTCAGATGATCTTGAACGTCCCACAGCTGAACGAGCCGCAACCGCTGAACCCGCTGCAAGTATAACTGGCGCAGGTACCGTCCGCGGCGGCGACCATCGCCAGGCGCTCGTCGAGCGCCGCCAGCGGGTCTCCGGTCACCAGGCTGAAGAGCTCGTCGTTGAGGCTGACGATCTCCTCGATCGGTTCCCGCCCGCCCCTCTGGTGTTTCTTCATGAACAATCCCTCCTGGTCGTGTCAGAGATCGCAGAAGGCATCCGGCCTGTCGGCACAGGCCTTTCCTTCCACATGATCGAGATAAGCCTCCGCCACGGAGGCGCGGAAGCGGTGCGCGAAACCGTCGCAATAGCTCCGGTAGAAGTCCCCCCCGGAGCGGTCCGCCGCCAGCACGGCGCAGCCGCCGCCGCAGAACAGGTTGTAGCGGCACTTGAGGCAGACCGGGTTGGAGGCGACCGTGCGCCCCTGCCAGAGGGCCCGGAGATCGAAATTGAAGCGTGCCTCGGAGCCCTCGTCGACGTGGCCGATGCGGACCTTCTCGTCCCCGGTCTTCTCCCAGCAGGCATAGATGTCGCCGAAGGGGTCGAAGATGTACATCCCCGTGTGCGCCGAGCAGAAGCTGGGCTTGAAGGCCGGCAGGCCCCGCTGGGAGAAGATCCGGCGAGCCTGGTTGCGCAGGCCGTCGTCCTGCCGCCCGAGCACGGAGACCGCCGGATGGCTCTCGCGCATCGCCGTGAGCTGGCGGTCGAGCTCCCAGGTGTTGAACGTGGTGCCGGCGTCGGTCTTGCCGTTCGAGGCGCGGATCGGCGCCACCTGGGAGGCGAAATTCGGATAGCGGTCCCACCCCTGGGCGGCGATCTCCTCGGCCAGGGCGGCCAGGCCGTGGAGATTGCTGCGGTCCACGTTGGTGCGGACTGCCACCACGATCCCCCGGTCGAGCGCCATCTTGACGTTGCGGGCGATCCGCTCCCACGACCCCTGGCCGTCGGCGTAGACCCGCCGCCGGTCGTGCTCGCCCGGCGGGCCGTCGAGGGTGATCTGGACGCTGCCCAGGAGACCGGGGCTCAGCAGGTCCTCGTAGGCGTCGAGCTCGGTGCCGTTCGAGATCGCCCAGAACCGGGCCTGCCCGCGCTCCAGGCCCCGCCGGATGACGTGCTCCACCAGCGGGCGGTTGGCCGCCAGCAGCGGCTCGCCGCCGAAGAACCCGATCTCGACCCGGGGCTCGGCGTCGGCCGGGATGCCGTGCATCTCCTCGATCTGCGGCATCGCCGCGAACAGCCGGTCGGCCATCTCCGGGGTCATCCGCCGCAGCAGATGGGCGAAGCGGCCGTCCGTGCGCATGTGGTCCTGGAAGCAGTAGCCGCAGCGCAGGTTGCAGTCATAGGTCGGCATGAAGAGGTAGGTGGGCCAGCGCCGCAGGTGGAGGGCGTGGAGCTTCTCCACGTAGCGGGTGAAGAAGGCCTCCTCCTCCTCGCGGCTCATCGGCGTCAGATACCCCCGCCGCTGGAGCACCTCGATCGTCGCCTCCGTGGGCGGCACGGCCTCGCCGGCCGGGGAAGCCGGCTCGGGGGTCCACTCGCCATAGAGCGGCTTGGGCGGACGGCCCACCTCCAGGGAGCGCACCCAGGTGGCGACCCGCCGCGAGACGCGATCGAACGCGCCCGTATAGGTGTGGACGAGGAGCATCTCCTCCTCGTTGCCGGGCAGGTCGACGTAGATGGTGTAGCTGCTGGTGCGCAGCACGAGCTCCCCTTTCCTCTGGGCTGATCTTCCGAGAATCCTGGTGAGGCGTGTTGAAAAATCGTGACACGCCTGACGAACCGCGTAGGGTTACCGATTCAGAAGATAAGTATTCCTAACCATTATAGTACGGAAGAAGGGCAAAAGGGAGGGGATCGCAAATCCTGGGACCGCCGGCGTCTCCGCCGGCCGTCTAATCAGTTTTTAAGAACTATTTTTACTTATCCTGCCTTCAGCAGGTCGCTGCCGTGGGAGTGGCGGATGTCCCGCCCCTCGACGTAGTAGATGACGTCCTCGGCGATGTTGGTGGCGTGGTCGGCGATGCGCTCCAGGTTTCGCGAAACGAGGAGCAGGTGGAGGGCGCGGCTGACCGTCTTGGGGTCCTCGATCATGTAGGTCAGCAGCTCGCGGAAGATCTGCTTGTAGAGGCCGTCCACGGCGTCGTCCCCCTTGCAGACGTCGGTGGCGAGCTGGGCGTCGCGGCGCACGAAGGCGTCGAGGCTCTTGCGCACCATGTCCTGCACGAGCCGCGACATGTGGGGGAGGTCGATGTAGGGCTTGAGCGGCGGCTGCTCGTTGAGCTGCTCCACCGACTGGGCGATGTTCACCGCCGAGTCGCCGATCCTTTCGAGATCGCTGTTGATCTTCATCACCGCCACCAGGAAGCGCAGGTCGACCGCCGTCGGCTGCTTGGTGCCCAGGATCAGATGGCAGGCCTCGTCGATCTCGATCTCCAGGTGGTCGACCTGATTGTCCTCCTCGATCACCTCGGTGCAGAGCTGGTTGTTGCGGTCGAGCAGCGCCTGCGTCGCCTTGGCGACCATCCCCTCCACCATCCCTCCCATCTTGAGGAGGGCCTGGCGTACCCGGTCGAGATCCTGATCCAGTCGTCGTTCCATGCGTGTCCTTTCAGCCCGGCATCTTACTCGGCCCCTACTTCGGGATTGTGACAGGTTTCCGTCAACCGTGTGACGGTGTGACGAGCCGTGCCAATTCCGCGTAGGTCACCGGCTCCCGGTCCTCCAGGGCCCGCCGGAGGACGGAGATCAGAGCGCGCCGCACCCCCCGCTCGTAGAGGTCCTGGGGGTGGACCGACACCCGCAGGATCGGCTGCCGGCGGCTGGCGGCGAAGCAGGCCCGGCCGACCAGCGGCGAGAGGGAGCGCCGGAGGAAGCCGCGGGTGCTGAACACCACCGTGGGGGCCGGGACGCGCACGTCCTCCCGCAGCAGGTCGAGATGGCGGAGGGTGACGGTGTACTCGAAATCGCGCCGGCGGAGCACCTCCCGGGCGGCCGGGCTGAGCAGCCAGGCCGGCGCGATGAAGCCGCGGTAGGGGAGCCCGGCGGCGGCGAGGATCTCCATCCCCTCGCGCACCCGGGCCTCGGCCTGCTCGCGGCCGATGCCGTAGAGCTCCCCCTCCCCGGCGGTGTAGAGGCGGCCGATCAGGGCCGAGACGGGGCCGCGCGGCAGCGTCTCCGCGCGATGGGTAAGCCCGTGCAGGCAGATCTCGTGCCCCTCCTGGGCGAGCGAGCGCAGCCAGCGCAGGAAGAACGGGCGCTCCAGGATCGTCTCCATGCCGTACCAGCGGGGCACGACGAGGAGGGAGGCCCGGGGGATGCCGAGGTCCGCGAGCAGCATCAGCAGCTCCTGGCAGGGGCGCTGGTTGTGCGGGGCGAGATCGTGGAACGAGACCACCAGCCAGCGCTCGCCGGCCGGGGCGGCGGGGACGGATCCGAGGGGGTTGTGAATCGCCATGTGCGGCTCCTTCAACGTGCGGCGCCTCAATGCCCGACCATGCGCCGGTGGGCCGCCGATTCCGTCAGCCGGCCGTACAGGTCGAGGAGCCGCGCGAACGTCCTGTCGATCGAGAGCGTCTCGATAATTGTACGGTGGAGGCGCTCCTGGCGTTGGGGGCCGCCGCGTTGCGGTGAGGTGACAGTGAGGAGGCTCGGTCCGGAGCTACCGGCCGTCCGGCTCCAGCGCCAGGCTCAAGGTGGGATTCGGCTGGCCGGCCGGCGCGCAGATCCGCACCAGCCTCCGGTGCGCGTCGAGCCCCGGGGTGCTGCCGGCGATGTGGTAGCCGGGCACCTGCAGACTGACCTCCAGGTCCTCGTCCACCGGCACCCCCCGGATCTGGAAACGGCCTTCGGGGCCCACGGTGGCCTGCTGGGTGTCCCAGGTCTCCGCGCGGGCGATGGAGATCCGCGTCCCGGGCGGCACGGGCCTGCCGTCGCCGAGCGTCACCCGGCCGGTGAGCTCGGCCGCGGGGTGGGCGGTCAGCTCGATCCCCTCCGTCGCCGTGCCGTCCGGCCCGGTCATCAGGGCCTGATGGGAGGTGGCGAGCCCGGCCTCCCGCAGGCTGTCCATCCGCGCGGACACCAGGACCTCGCGGTCCGCGGGGACGTTGGGGAGGGCGAACCGGCCGTCCAGTCCGGTGGCGATCTCCTGCCAGCGGGTGAACGTCCCGGACCGGTCCAGGGTGGGAGCCACGTGAACGACGGCGCCGGGCACCCCGCGGCCCGCCGGGTCCCGGACGACGCCGGTGAGCGTGGTCCCCTCCGAGAGCCGGATCTCCTCCCGGCGGCCCGTCCCGGAGACCAGGGCCGTCACCATCCGAGGGGACAGATCCCGCGCCTGAACGAGCGCGGAGATGAAGAGCCCGGGCTCCGGAGCACGGAGGTGAAACTCGCCGCGACCGTCGGTGATCGCCAGCGCTTCCATCCCTGGGCTCTCTCCGGAATCCCCGCCGCCGTCCACCGTCCGGTAGCCCAGGGGCTCGACGGTCGCGCCGGCCACCGGCCGCCCCTCGGGATCGAGCACGCGCCCGGTCACCAGCCGTTGCGGGTCCTCCCGCGAGAGATCCCGCTTCGGGAGAGCCACCCGGAGCTCCCCCTGGAGCGGATCGACGTTCGGGGTGAAGACCGGCTCGAAACCCTCGCGCATGGTGAGGACGCGGAAGAGGAGCGAGCGGTCGAGAGCCGGGAGGCGGAACCTCCCCCGGGCGTCAGTGGTCTGGCGCTTCCCGCAATCCACGTAACAGGAGGGACAGAAGGCGCTGGTCCCCTGGCGCGGGCCGGCGGTATAGACGTAGACGGTCGCTCCGGGAAGAAGATGGCCGCCGGCGTCGGTCACCGTGCCCGCCAGATCGATCCCCCTCTCCGCGGCGCTCCCCGGAGCGGCGGCGATCAGGAGGCCGAGGAACAGCAGCGGCAGGCCGGTCATGGCTCAAGAATACCTCAGCTTCCGAGATGCCCCCGGGCCAGCCCCCGCCGCAGCTCGTCCAGCCGCCCCAGGGCCTCGGCGTGCAGGCGGTCGATCTTCTGATGGAGCTCCGCCACCTCGAGCTCGGCCTTGAGGTTGACCTCGTACTCGATGTCCCCGCGGACGCGGTCCTTCGCGGCCTGCCGGTTCTGGCTGAGCAGCACGAACACCGAGAGGATGATCGCCTCCAGCGACACCACCATGGTCAGCAGGCCGAACGGGAACGGGTCGAACATCGGCGGCTTCCACCCGGGGAGCCAATTCACGTTGAGCAGGATCCAGACCGCGAAGAAGACGACGTGCAGCATCAGGAACGAGATGCTGCCGGAGAACTCGGCGATCCAGTCCGCCCACCGCTCGACGGTGGTGCGGCGGTCCTCCGCCTCCTCGTTGACGTTGCGCGAGGCGGTGTGGCGGAGCAGATCCACGCTGCGCCGCAGCCGCTTGCCCATCGCCGCGATGATGTCGAGGCCCGCCTCCGGGTGGGTGCGGAAGAGGTGGTTGAGGTCGTCCCGGTCGACCGCCAGCGCCTCCAGGTCCTCGGTCACCACCACCGAGGCGCTGCGGGCGCCACCGTCGAGGAAGGAGAGCTCGCCGAACACCTCCCCGGGGCCGGGCGTCTCCAGCACGATCCGCTCGCCGGTGTCGTCCTTCAGGAAGACCTCGACGCACCCCTGGCGGATCACGTAGAGGATGCCGCCGGGGTCGTCCACATGGAAGACGGTCTCGCCCTTGGGGAGCCGCACCACGTCGAGCTGCTGGGCCAGCACCTCGCGCTCCTCGTCGTCGAGATACTGGAAGAACGGCACGCCGGCCAGCAGCGCCACATCGGTCGCCATCGAAGCCTCCTGCGAGGTTGGGGCCCGGAAGGGCGGAGCCACTCTAGCCCGGCTCCCCGCGGAACGGAAGCCAGCCTGGATTCATGTGCTTCTGTCTATTTGATGTGGTACGATGCCCATCCACTTACGAGGAGGCTCGAATGAAGAGAAAGAAGAACGATCGTAAGAAGCTGGGACTGGCCAAGGAGACGATCGCGCCTCTGGAGGCCAAGGCCCTTGACGGGGTCGCCGGCGCGGTGACCATCTGTCCGAAGGAGAGCAACCAGATCTGCAGCATCCAGCACACCTGTGTGAGCTGCGTCTACACGGCGGATACCTGCGCCTAGGTTGACCTCCTACCGGGCCGGGGCTCTTCGGGGCCCCGGGCCTCTTCCTCCCAGATCCGTATTGACAATGAATTTCTGAAATATTAGAGTCCATCCGCCCGGGTGAGATGGGAAGCCGCGCGCGGTACCAGGTTCGGACGGCTGGCGCCGGGAGCTTTGGAAGCTCTCAGGCCCGGCCAAGGCATTGACACCGACGGCTCCTTCGGGAGCCTGGTACTGATCAAGGAGAATGCTCATGACTCACAGCATGCGGTACACCCTGACCTGTACGGGCGCGGCGCTCCTCTTCCTCGTGGCTTCGGCGGCGTGGGCGGGCAACAACGGGAAGGTGCGCCAGTCCCCCAGCGTGGACCAGGAGCTGGTGGACGCCGGATTCTTCAAGCTGGTGACGGGCAAGGCGGCGGCCTGCTGCGTCCCCGACGGCAGCGTGGACGACACGCTCGGCATGTGGTCCTGCTGCAGCGGGTTCGCGGTGAGCGGCAGCACGGTCTGCGCCAATCCGGCGGACTACGGCACGACCTGGACCAGTTGCCGCCAGGTCTGCGGCACCGCGCCGGTGAACGGCTGCATCCCGTCCGGCGGTTGGGACGACACGCTCTCCAACACCCACTGCTGCAGCGGCGCGGCGGTCCCGGGGAGCACCTGGTGCCTCAACCCCGCCGACTACGGCACCAGTTGGAAGTCCTGCGTCCAGCAGTGCCAATAGGGTAGACCTACCCATGCCGGGGCTCCTCGGGGCCCCGGCCCTCCTCGTCGCACTTCTTGCAGTCGAGCTCCACTCCCAGAAACTTCTCTCGTCCTTCCGCCGTGACCACCCACGGCCGCACCGTCCACGGCGGGTTGTGCCGCACGTGCTGGCCGTGCCCGCACTCCAGATCGGCGACCCAGTCGAGCCGCTCGTCCTGATGAAAGCCGATGATCTTTCGCTTCACGAATACCCCCTGCGCGGTTGACCCTATCTCAGAGCCTCATCAACCCTCGCCGGTGGAAAAAGGACGGGGCTCGCGCCGCCAAGATATACGAGCCCCGTCAAGCCCCGGGCTTCCCTTCGATTCAGCTATCAAAGAACCCCACGCCCGGAGCGAATTCTCCGGAGCCCGGCGACCTTTTTCCATCCCGGCCCGGAATTTCGTTATCCGGACGGCGATTTTGGTTGCCCGGCCGGTTTTTTGGCTTCCCGGCCGGCCATTTTGCCTGGATATCCCGTTTTTGGCTTCCCGGCGGCTTTTTTTCTTTCCCGGATGGTTATCCAGCGCTCCCGGGTCACTATCTTTCTTTGCAGACGGCTACCTTTCTTTCCGAGCCGCCATCTTCGTAATCCGGGCCGCCGGGTTTCTCTCGGAGAGGTCATCCTGCTTCCGGAACGTCCATCTCTCTTCCGGAAGGCTCATCCCACCCTGAAATGCGTTCGGCAGGCGAGGCACACCCTACCTCATCCTCGCAGCGCTGTCCACTTTCATTTGCGCATGACAATGCCTACGGACTTCAAGATCCCGCAGATTCATCGAGATAAGCGAGGTCTGGAGCCTTGAATTGCGCAAGCGGAGTGAGATTTTGCATAAACCCCCTTGACGGGATGGGGGCCCTGGTCTACGATGCTCCCCGTCGTCGCGTTGCATTCCAAAAAGCAGTCCAGGACCCGAAAGGAGGTCGCCATGACCTGAGAGAGAACGTGTGTCGATTCGTGATGTGAAACCTGATTCGACGAGGGCGGGAAACCCTCAAAGACAACCAAAAAAGGAGAAAGATCATGGCTACCTTCACTCTGGCGAAGCTCATCGCGGACTGGGAGCTGCTCAACACCGCTCTCCAGCCCCATCTCACGGACATGCCCTTCCTCAAGGACCAGGCGACGGAGCTCGACGGGCTCATCACCGAGGCCAAGGGGATGGACACCAGGCAGCAGGACCTGCGCGGCTCGCTTCAGGAGACCGTGCGGCAGCGGCAGGCGCTCGAGAGGCGGGGGAAGGATCTCCATCTCCAACTCGCGGCGATGCTCCGGGGCAGCCTCGGGTTCGACAACCAGACGCTCCTCAGCTTCGGCATCAAGCCGCGCCGGCCGCGCAAGAAGAAGGCGCCGGCCGACACGCCGCCGCCGCAGTCGGCCGCCAAGTAGCCGGCGGCCGGCTCATCGGGTTCTTTGACAAGCGAAGTGTCTTGCCGGGGGAACGGAAAGCGGAGCCGTTCCCTCTGGCCCTCTTTTTGTCCGGCGGCGGAAGCCTGGGAGCGGCGCATTCCGCCACTTCTGGAGCCCGTCAGGGGCGACCGTCCTCATGGCTCACCCCCGCGGCAACACCATCTCCGCCAACGCCCCGCCCCCCTCCCGGTTCACCACCCGCACCGTCCCGCCGTGCGACTTCGCCACCTCGCGCACCAGATTCAATCCCAGCCCGGTGCTCTTCTTGCCGGTGTCCGGCCTTCCTAACGAATAAAAACGGTCGAAGATCCGGTCGAGGGCGTAATCGGGAATTCCCGGCCCCAAGTCGGTGATGGCGATCTTGATGCGGTCGCCGTCCGGGGTGACCTCGGCTCTCACCGTGCCTCCCCGGGGGCTGAACTCGATGGCGTTCTGGACGAGGTTCTCCACGGCCTGGTGGAGGAGGAAGGCGTTGCCGTTCAGGGTCAGGCGGTCCGGGGCGGCGATCTCCATCTTCAGATCCTTGGCG
>JAICSG010000860.1 GCA_025937035.1 Thermoanaerobaculia bacterium
CTGGCGAAGCTGCTGGGAGTAGAGCAGGGGGGGAACGACTCCGGCGGCGGCGCCGACATCGGCCCCATGGCGCCGGGCCACGTCCCGGTGATCTCCCTCTCCCAGGACGCCACCGCCTACTTCGACTGGCACCACACGGCGAACGACACCCTGGACAAGATCGATCCCAAGGATCTCGACCAGAACGTCGCCGCCTGGACCGCCGTGGCCTTCGCCATCGCCGACATGCCGGGCGACCTGGGCCGGGCTCCCGAAGGGGAAGGGCGGGGGGAGTAGACCGTGCCGTATACCTACACCAGCTATCTCCGTCTCGACGAGCTCCTCGACCTCCAGACGCCGGCCTCCAGGGAGGCGCCGGGGGGGGAGGAGCACGATGAGATGCTGTTCATCGTCATCCACCAGGTCTACGAGCTCTGGTTCAAGCAGGTGCTCCATGAGGTCGACCTGCTGCACCGGGCGTTCGATGCCAACGACCGGCCCCTGGCGCTCTCGACCCTCAAGCGCATCCTGACCATCTTCAAGACCCTGGTCGCCCAGGTGGACGTGCTGGAGACGATGACCCCCGTCTCCTTCCAGTCCTTCCGGCACCGGCTGGACAGCTCGAGCGGCTTTCAGTCGGTCCAGTTCCGGGAGCTGGAGGCCGCCTTGGGGGCCCGCCGGCCGGGGATGGCTGGCCATATCCCCGAGGGGAGCCCGGAGCGCCAACGGGTCGAGCGGCGGTTCCACGAGCCGAGCCTCTACCACTCGTTCCTGCACTTTCTCGCCCTCAACGGCTATGAGATCCCGCGGGACGTGCTGGAGCGGGACCCCGGCGAGCCCCCCGGCGAGGACGAGCGGGTGCAGGAGATCCTGGTGCGGATCTACCGGACCGACCCCGAGAGCCGGGACGTCTGCGAGCGGCTGGTGGATCTCGACGAGGGGCTTCAGGAGTGGCGCTACCGCCACGTCAAGATGGTGCAGCGCACGATCGGCATGAAGACCGGCACCGGCGGCTCGGCCGGCGTCGAGTACCTCAAGAACACCCTCTTCAAATCCCTGTTCCCCGACCTCTGGGCGATCCGGACGGCGCTGTAGGGCAGGCCTTCTTCGCCTCTGCTTCCCGGGCGAAGAAGGTCCCCTTGCACTCGGACCGGGCCGCCGTTGCGATCTTGCCCTCCACGCAGCACCAGCCTGCCTCCTCCGGAACCACGGTCACGAAGAGCGGGGGAGCGGCGGGCTTTGGGGCCGGCCGTGGCGCCGGCGCCGGTTTGGGCCTCGGGTGGGGGTGGGACGAAGGCCAGAGCAGCCAAGCCCCCAAGACGCAGATCAGGATCATCACGATCACCTGCTGGCGGGTGAAGCGCTTGGGGCGGAAGAGGTCGTCCAGGTTCGGTTCCATCGCCGGAAGTCTCTCATGGAATAAGTCCGGGGGTGATGGTGGTTGATGCCGTTTGGCAGTACAATGAGTGCCAGTTGGCTGGAGAGGAGGGGACTCATGCCAGCGACAGCGGAGATCGTGGAGGCCTTGGGCGGGGCGGAATCCGGCAGACGCCGGGTCGATTCCCCTGAAGATTTGAAAGAGTGGATCCGCGAGGGGTTGCCGTTCGCCTCTCTGGAGAGCGTCATGGAACGTTTCGGCCTGAGCCGCGAGGAGATCTCCTCGGCGCTCGACCTGCCGCCGCGCACGCTCGCCCGCCGCAAGCAGGAGAGCCGGCTGCGGCGCGACGAATCGGACCGCCTGTTCCGGCTGGTCCGCATCGCCTCGCAGGCCTCCGAGGTGCTGGGCGGCGAGGGCAAGGCCGGCCGTTGGCTCCATACGCCCAACCGGGCCCTGGGCGGCCGGCTGCCCCTGGAGCTGCTCGACACCGACCTCGGGAGCCGCCAGGTCGAGGAGGTGCTCGGCCGCATCGAGCACGGCGTCTATAGCTGATGTCCCCGCGCACGGCGGGACGGACGGTCTGGCGCCTGGCCTCGGCGCGCTACAGCGATCACGCCTTCGACGGCGAGGGAGCCCGCCTCTACGGCGGCCGCTGGAACCACCCTGGGACCTCCATGGTCTACTGCTCCTCGACGCTGGCCCTGGCCGCGCTCGAATTCTTCGTCCATCTGGAGCCCGATCTGGCGCCGCCGGACCTGGTGGCGGTCGCCGCCGACCTCCCCGCCGGCCTGGACGTCGAGGCCCTGGAGGTGGAGGCCCTGCCGGCGAATTGGCGTACCTATCCGGCGCCCGAGCGGCTGCGAGATCTGGGGACCGGCTGGGTGCGCTCCGGCCGCACCGCCGTGCTCCAGGTCCCCTCGTCGGTGATCCCGCACGAGATGAACGTCCTGCTCAATCCCGCCCATCCCGATTTCGCCAGGATCCACATCCGCGAGGCCGAGCCGTTCTCGTTCGATCCGCGGATGTGGAAGTGAGCTACCTCGCCTCCAGTCTCACCTCGTCGATCTGCAGCCGGAACGGTCCCAGAGCCGGGCCGCCTCCGATGAAAAAGCCCAGGAGGTCGGTGCCGTCCACGCCGAGGTCGGC
>JAICSG010000559.1 GCA_025937035.1 Thermoanaerobaculia bacterium
CACCAGGGCGAGCACGACGAACCAGGGGAGGCACCCCAGCAGCACGGCGAGGGCATCGCGGCTGGCCGCGCGCAGGGCGAGGGGCCGGGGGACGTCGCCGGCCGCCACCAGGGCCCGGCCGAGCCGCAACCCGGCCGCCGAGCAGACCAGGATCAGGGTCAGCTCCAGGATACCGTGCGCCGCGATGAACCGCAGCAGGGCTCCGGCCATCGAGTAGTGGAGGGTGACGCCGGCGATCGCTCCCAGCAGGAACCCGTTGAAAAGGACGATGTAGAGCGGTATCAGACCGGCCAGCACGCCGCCCCCCCAGGCGCTCAGGGCCACGGTGATGTTGTTGGTGGCGATCCCCGAGGAGGAGATGCTCGGAGGGACCGTGGTCACCAGCGACTCGGTCCACAGCCGCCCCTCCTCCAGACCGCGGACGGCCTCGGGCCCCAGGAAGACCAGCCCCAGCTCGGGCCGCAGCACGGCCATGGCCAGCCCCCAGAGCACGGCGAGGAGGAAGAGGGCCAGGGCGATCAGGTTGAGGTCGCGCTGGCGCTGGAAGGCGGCGGGGAAGGTCCGCGCGAAGAAGGCCACGGTTCCCGGACGCCGCCGCCCCTCGCCGGTGAGCCGGCGGGTGCCGGCGAGGGCCAGGGCCTGGAGCCGGCGGGCGGCGGCGGTGCCGGGAAAGCGGGCGGCGGCCAGGGCGTGGTCGTGCAGCACCTGGCGGTAGCGCAGGGCCATCTCCTCCAGCCCGTCATAGCCCACCTTCCGCATCTCCCGGGCGGCGGTGAGCTCGCCGTCGAAGGCGTCCCAGAGCGGCCGCCGCAGGCGGATGAAGCGCGCGTAGTCCATGAGATCCCCCGCTATCCCTCCGCCTGCAGGGCCCGGCGGAGGGAGCCGACGGGATCGTTGCGGGTGTCGAGCCCCGCCAGGAGCTCGGGGGCGTCGCGGCGGAGGCGCTCGAGGATGCGGTCGGCCATCTCCAGGGTCGCCGCCGTGTCGTCGATCCCCCCGGCGCGGGCGAGGAAGGCCTCCACCAGGGCCAGCTCGCGGGGGCCCCACCCCGGCGGCACCCGGCCGAGGAGGGGCGCCGTCTCCGGCGGGCGGTCGTGGACCACCACCGTCCCCGCCAGCCGGTCGCCCAGCCGCCGGGAGAGGGGATCGAAGACCATCAGGGGGAGGCCGAAGACGAGGTCGAGGCTGCGCACGAGGTTGCGGGCGAGCAGCGGGCCGGGGCCCGGAGTCCCTCCCTCGGCCGTCACCACGCGGAGCTTGACCGCCATCTTGCCGAGGGTCCGGCCGCCGGTGGCGACCTCCATGCCGGCGAAGTACCCCCATTCGAGGAGGAACCAGCCGATCACCATGAGGGCGGGGGCCCAGGCCGGGGTCAGCAGGGACGCCAGGAAGACCGAGAGGATCGTCCAGGCGAGCACCAGCGCCCCCACCATCAGATAATCGAGGAACGCGGCGAGCGACCGGCTCCCGATCCCCGCGATGGGGAGGTCGAGACGGATGTTGTCCAGCCCCAGGATGCTCTCTCGCCGTATGTCGGCCAAGCCCACACTCCAAACTCTCCCAGAAGGGTGCGAATGCTAAGGGTATGCCGGGCCCGGGGGGGAGTAAAGGGGGAGGCTACCGCTCTCTCCTCTGCTGCGCCTCGCCGGTCATCGGCACGAAGAACACCGGCATCACGTTCGAGCGGTCGAAGCCGCCGTCGGGGCGCTTGGTGAGGACGAGGAGGCTCTGGAGGGAATTGCGGTCCCCCACGGGGATCACCAGCCGGCCGCCGGTCTTGAGCTGGCGCAGGAGGGGGTCGGGGACGCTGGGCGGCGCGGCGGTGACGATGATGCCGTCGAAGGGGGCGGCGTCGGGCCACCCCTGGAAGCCGTCGCCGTTGCGGACGTGGACGTTGCGGTAGCCGAGGTCGGCCAGGGTGCGGCGGGCCCGCTCGGCGAGCGGCTGGCGGATCTCCATCGTGTAGACCTCGGCGGCCACGCGGGAGAGGATCGCCGCCTGGTACCCGGAGCCGGTGCCGATCTCCAGCACCCGCTCCCCCGGCCGCAGCTCCAGGAGCGAGGTCATCAGCGCCACCATGTAGGGCTGGGAGATCGTCTGGCCGGAGCCGATGGGGAGGGGGCGGTCCTCGTAGGCCCGCGCGCGCTCCGCCGGCGGGACGAAGAGGTGGCGCGGCACCGCACCCAGGGCGGCGAGCACGGCCGCGTCGGTGACGCCGCGGGCGCGGATCAGCTCCACCATCTTGTGGCGCGCCGCGGCGAAGGCGTCGTCCGGCCCCTCGCTCCGGGCGGTCCCGGCGGAGAGCAGGGCCCCCAGGGTCAGCAGGAGCGCAAGGAGGCGCCTAGCGGTGCTCATCCTGCGCCTTTCCCTTCATCGGCGAGAGGCGGACCGGGATCACCGTCCGCTTCTCCAGGCCGTCGGCGGCCTTCGTGATCACCAGGAGATCCTGGAAGAAGCCGCCCACCGGCACCACCATCTTGCCGCCCACCCGGAGCTGCTTGAGCAGCGGCTTGATCGAGGGGAGGGTCGGCGGCGCGGCCGAGAACAGGATGGCGTCGAACGGCGCCTTGTCGGGCCACCCCTGGTAGCCGTCCCCGTTCAGCACCTCGACGTTGTGATAGCCCAGCACGGAGAGCCGCTTGCTCGCCTGGTTGGCGATCGGCTCGACGATCTCGATCGAATAGACCTCGCGGGCGATGCGGGAGAGCACCGCCGCGTGATAGCCGGTGCCGGTGCCGATCTCCAGCACCTTGTCGCCGTGCTTGAGATCGAGCAGGTAGGTCATCAACGCCACCATGTAGGGCTGGTAGACGGTCCGCCCCTGGCCGAGCGACAGCGGGCGGTCGCTGTAGGCCTCCTCGCGCAGCGAGTCGGGCACGAACATGTGGCGCGGCACCTGCTCCATGGCGGCCAGCACCTCCGGCTTGGTGATGCCGCGCTGCTTGATCTGCTGCTCCACCATGGCCCGGCGCTGCGCCTCGTAGGCGTCGCCCGCGGAGGCGGAGCCGCAGACCAGCCCGGCGGCCAGGAGGGCGGCCGCCAGCCTCCGGACGGTTTGACGGCGAGGGCCCCGGAGGGCCGTCCATGTCACCGGCCGCTCCCCCTCTCGTAGACGACCTGCCCGTCCACCACGGTGTAGTCGATCGCCGCGCGCGGGATCTCCCGCTCCGGGACGGTCATCGGGTCCTGGGCGAAGACCACCAGGTCGGCCCGCTTCCCCACCTCCAGCGAGCCGACCTCCTTGTCCAGGAAGAGCGACCAGGCGGCGTCGAGGGTGAAGCCGCGCAGGGCCTCCTCGCGGGTCAGCCGCTCGCCCGGCATCCATCCCCCGGGGGGGTTCCCCTGGAGGTCCTGGCGGGTGATCGCGGCGTACAGGCCGAGCCGGGGGTCGACCGACTCCACGGGGAAATCGCTCCCCAGGGCCAGCCGGCCATGGGCGTCGAGCACCTTGCGCCAGGCGTAGGCCCCCTGGAGGCGGCGCGGCCCCACCCGGTCGCCGGCCCACGGCATGTCCGAGGTGGCGTGGGTGGGCTGCATGGAGGCGATGATCCCCAGGCGCGCCATGCGCTGGATGTCCTGGAGGCGCAGCACCTGCGAGTGCTCCAGCCGGACGCGCGCCTGGGGGTTGGCACCGCCGCGGCCCCGCTCCATCGCGTCGAGCGCCACCAGGCCGCCGCGGTCGCCGATGGCGTGGATGCCGACCTGGAAACCCCGCGCCAGGGCCCGGCGGGCGACCTCCTCCAGGTGGTCTCCGGTCGAAACCAGGAGACCCAGGTTCCCCGGATCGTCGCTGTAGGGCTCGATCAGCGCC
>JAICSG010001077.1 GCA_025937035.1 Thermoanaerobaculia bacterium
ACCTCACCTCCCTCCCAGGAGCTGCTGGACGTGCGCGATCACCATCTCCAGCGCCACCTTGTTCTCGCCCCCTTCGGGGATGATGATGTCCGCCCAGCGCTTCGACGGCTCAACGAACTCCAGGTGCATGGGGCGGACGGTCTCCAGGTACTGCCGCAGCACGTCCTGCACCGTGCGACCGCGCTCGGCCATGTCCCGCCCCAGACGGCGGATCAGCCGCAGGTCGGCGTCGGTGTCCACGTAGATCTTGAAGTCGAGCAGCTCGCGCAGGCCCGGCTCCACGAAGATCAGGATCCCCTCCAGGAGGATCACCGGCTGGGGCTCGACCCGCTTGGTGCGCGCCGTCCGGCGGTGGCGCACGAAGTCGTAGATCGGCACCTCGATGGGGTGCCCCGCCTTGAGGGCGGCGATGTGCGAGATCAGCAGCTCGTTGTCGAGCGCCGAGGGATGATCGAAATTGTGGTGGAGCAGCTCGGTCTCGCTCCGCCAGTCGACATCCCGGTAGTAGCTGTCCTGCTCGATCAGGGCGATGCGGTCCTCGCCCACGCCGTCGAGGATGGCGCGGGCGACCGTGGTCTTGCCCGAGCCGGTCCCTCCGGCCACGCCGAGGATACAGGGCTTGAAATTCAGGCCCGCGAGGAGCGGGTCGAGCAGCGGCGCGGTCTCCAGGATGGACATAGGGTCGGGCTCCGTTGGGGAGTTGGCGTCGGGCGGGGATTGTAACCGCCCTGGGGTCATCTCTGGCAGCCGGGGCAGTAATAGGTGCTGCGGCCGGCCTGAACGATCCGCCGCACCGGCCGTCCGCAGGTCAGGCAGGGCTCCCCCTCGCGGTCGTAGACGGTGAGGGAGACCTGGAAGTAGCCGCTCCGCCCCTCGCCGTCCGCGAAGTCGTTGAGGGTCGTCCCCCCCTGGGAGATCGCCTGCCGGAGGACCGCCACCGCCGACGCCGCCAGGCGGTCCCAGCTCCGGCGGGAGATGCGGGAGACCGGCCGCCCCGGATGGATGCCGGCGCGGTGGAGCGACTCCGAGGCGTAGATGTTGCCCACGCCCACCACCACCCCGGCGTCCATGAGGAACGCCTTCACCGGCCCCCGCCGTCCGGCCGCCGCGTTGGCGAGCACCTCCCCCGAAAGCTCCGGCTCCAGCGGCTCGGGCCCCAGGGCCGCGAAGTGGGGATCGTCCGCCAGCTCGGCCGTCCGGACTGCGAAAACCACCCCGAAACGCCGGGGATCGCGCAGCCGAAGGCGCCGGCCGGACCGCAGGTGGAAGGCCACGTGCTCGTGCGGCTCGACCTCTGCCTCCTCCGGCGCCAGGGTCAGCCGGCCGCTCATCCCCAGGTGGACGATCACCGTCCACCCCCCTCCGAGGTCGATCAGCAGGTATTTCGACCGCCGCCGGAGGGTGACGATCTCCTTGCCCCTGGCCGCCCGCCGGAGGCGCGCCACGTCCACTGGCTCGCGCAGGGAGGGATTGCGCACCTCGACGCGCTCGATGCGGTCCCCCAACAGGTGGGGCTCCAGGCTGCGGCGCAGGACTTCGACCTCGGGAAGCTCGGGCATGGAAGGGGATTCTACCCTCTTGACAGCTTCCGCCCATTGGCGTAAAAAAGGCGCAACATGATTCGCCAGGCCACCCTTCCGCTCCTCTTCGTCCTGTCTCCCAATCTGCAAGCCGATCCCGTTGAAGTCATGGAGCGCCGGGTGCGCCGCGCGGCCCTCCGCCGCGAGCCGGTCGTGCTCGGCACGGCCGCCGCCCCTTACGAGCCGCCCGCCCGTGGAGAGAGCCCCCTGAAGGCGCTCCTACCCCTGGCCGACGGGCTGGAGGTGGCGATCACCACCGCCACGCCGCGCATCCTGGGAGAGCTGGATCTGCTGGCCGAGCTCGACCGCAGGCATTCG
>JAICSG010000823.1 GCA_025937035.1 Thermoanaerobaculia bacterium
AGCGGGAGAGGTCGAGCCCGGCCGCGAGATCGGTGTTGACGAAGGAGACCCGGGCGCCGAGCCGCCGGGCGTTCCCCGCCGCCACGGCCAGAGCCCCGGGGGAGAGGTCCGTCGCCACCGACCGGGAGCCGGGGATCTCCAGAGCCAGGGTGACGGCGAGGATTCCGGAGCCGGTGCCGACGTCGAGGATCCAGGGCCGCTCCGGCAGCCGCTCCGCGAGCGCCACCTCGACGAGGTGCTCGGTCTCCGGCCGGGGGATGAGCACCCGGGAATCGACCGCGAAGGGCCGGCCCCAGAATTCCCGCTCCCCCGTGAGATAGGACACCGGCTCGCCGCTGAGCCGCCGGGCCAGCAGATCCCGGAACCGTCCTTCGGCCTCCGCCGGCACCTCGGCCTCCTGGCGGGCGATCACCCGCGCCTCGGAGAGCCCGAGGACATATCCCAGGAGCAGCCGGGCCTCCCGCGTGGACGCGCCGAACGGCGTCGCCGCGAGCAGGGGGCGGGCTTCGGCGAGGAGCTGGCCGATGGTCGCCATCGGCGGGCTAGTCTAAGGCCAGAAGCAGGGACAACAAGAGCTTTCCATCCTGCTGTCCCTGGAGTCCCTGCCTCTCAGGAACCGGCTTCAGCTCGATCTCCACCGCCGGCCCGGGTCCGCGATGGTGGAGTCTACTGGCCGCCCGCCGGCTTGGCCTCGCTGGTCTCGGGCTTCTTCTGCGCGTCCTGGACGCACTGCTGGGCCGGCTCCGAATTCGGCTTCATCCCCACAGCGTGGGAGCACGCATCGAGCGCCGACTCCTTCAGCCCCAGGAGGAGGTAGACCTGACCGAGCGCCAGGTAGCCGTCAAAGTGAGGGTAATAGCCCACCGACTTGGAGAATTCGTCCTTCGCCCGCGTGTAGAGCTTCATCTTCTTGTCGTGGCTCTGCTCCTCGTCGCCCCGCTGCCTGTCCTTGACTCCGCGGGCGTACTCGTTGAGAGCCTTCTCCTCGGGAGTCTTCAGATGGCTTCCCATCGACTCGTTGGGGACCCCCGAGAACTGAGCGAACAAGGTGGGCGTAGTCATCAGAGAGGCCAGGACGAAAACGGCAAGCTTTTTCATGAGTCATTTCTCCCGTTGTTGGTGCTTCGGAGTCGTATACGGAATGCTGCTCCAAAGCGTTTGGTCGGAAGTAAATGACGGACGGAAAGAAAGTATTTCAGGGTTTCCCCTACCCCGAAACCTCACCCCTGGCCCCTCTCCCATCGCCCTCCCGCCGTCCGGGAGAGGGGAACGTAGTTGAAGCGGCGCAGCCTTTAGTTTGTTTTGTTTACACCAGGACCGTTGGGAGCGACACAAACTACAAGCTTAGAGGTTGTGCCGCGTCCCCCTCTCCCGGCCCGGGGGAGTGCGGTGGGAGAGGGGACAGGGGTGAGGTCTTGGGCGGGGGGCTGTTCTTTAATGCGCCGTCCGGGCCTGCTCTTCCATCTTCTGGGCCTGGAAGTGGGCGACCAGCGGCTCGATCAGGGGATCGAGGTTCCCTTCCATGATGGTGGGGAGCTGATGCACCGAGAGGCCGATGCGGTGGTCGGTCACCCGGCTCTGGGGGAAGTTGTAGGTGCGGATCTTCTCCGAGCGGTCGCCGGAGCCCACCATGCGGCGGCGCTCCTCGGTCATCGCCGCCTCGGCCTTCTCGCGCTCGGCCTCCAGCAGGCGGGACTTGAGCACGCGCAGGGCCTTGGCCTTGTTCTTGATCTGGCTGCGCTCGTCCTGGCAGGAGACCACCAGCCCCGAGGGGATGTGCGTGAGGCGCACGGCCGAATAGGTGGTGTTCACCCCCTGGCCGCCCGGGCCGGAGGCGCAGAAGCGGTCCACCCGGATGTCCTTCTCGTCGACCTCCACGTCCACGTCCTCGGCCTCGGGGAGCACCGCCACCGTCACCGCCGAGGTGTGGATGCGCCCGGCGGCCTCGGTCGCGGGGACCCGCTGCACGCGGTGGACGCCCCCCTCGTACTTCAGGCGGCTGTAGGCGCCCCGGCCCTCGACGATGGCGGAGACCTCCTTGATCCCGCCCGCCTCGGACTCCGAGAGGTCGATCACCTCCATGCGCCACCCCTGCTGCTCGGCGTAGCGGGTGTACATGCGGAACAGCTCGGCGGCGAACAGGGTCGCCTCGTCGCCGCCGGTCCCGGCGCGGATCTCCAGGACGACGTTCTTCTCGTCGTTCGGGTCCTTGGGGGTCAGCTCGCGCCGGAGCCGCTCCTCCAGCTCCGCGACGCGGACGGCGAGCTGCTCCTTCTCGTCTTGGGCCATCTCGTACAGATCGTCGTCCTTGGACAGACCGGCCAGGAGCTCGTCGTTCTCCTCCCGCTGCCGGCTCACCTTGACGTACTCGCGGTAGAGGCGGACGGCCGGATCGATCTCCGACAGCGTCTTGTTCACCTCCCGGTACGTCTTCGGGTCCGCGAAGATGGCGGGATCGGCGAGCCGCGCGGTCAGCTCCTGATGGGTCTTTTCGAGCTCTGCGAGCTTTTCAATCATGATTTCGATCTCAAAAAAGCGCGGGATCTCAAGCCCGGGCCGCGGCGCCGGGCATATCGCCTATCGGGACGGCCAAGGGGTCCGCCGCCTCCCGGGGCGTCTCCCGGTCCGCCAGCAGGCCGTCCTCGCGCAGCGCCTCCTCCAGCGCCGCGATGGCCACCTCCA
>JAICSG010000731.1 GCA_025937035.1 Thermoanaerobaculia bacterium
CCGATCCCGGCGACGATCCACCACATCTGCTGGGGGTGGCTCGATTCCCGCACGTAGCGCTGCACCAGATGGCCGCCCAGCGGGCCGGCCACGAGCGCGCCGATGGCGACGGGCAGGAAGGCGAAGCCCATGTAGGTGCCCACCTGCTCGCGCGGCGCGAGGTCCGCCACGTATTCATAGAAGCGCGGCGCCTGCATCCCCTCCCCGACCGCGAACACGAACATGGCGACGGCGACCCCCTGCCACGTCGGGATCGCGGCGATCAGCAGCCAGGAGCACGAGGCCACGGCGAATCCGGCCGTCATCGCGCGAATCGGCCGCCAGCGCCGCACCATCATGCTGATCGGCACCGTGAGAAGGATGAGGGTCCAGGCGTCGACCGTCTCGATCAGCTCGAACCGCTCGAATTTCAGGGTTTCCCGGAGGTAGAACGGCAGCGAGTAGAAGATCTGCCAGAACATGATCCAGAACCCCGAGAAGACGGCGAGGAACCCGATGAAGCGCAGGTTGCCGAACACCATCACCATGTCGCGCAGCACCTTGGCGAACGAGGCCGGGGGCGCCTCGTCCGGAGCGCGCTCGGGCTCGCGGAAGAACAGCAGGGTCCCCAGCAGGAGCAAGAGAGTGGTCAGGGAAGACATCACTAGGACGTACTCGATCCCCAGGCTCTCCCGCACCCTGAGCCCCAGGATCGGCCCCAGCGCGCCGCCGAGGTTGACCAGGGAGTAGTAGATCGAATAGCCGATCGACTTGAGGCCGGGAGGCGAGGTGCGCGCCACCGTCCCTACAATGCTCGGCTTGATCAGCGAGCCTCCGGCGGCGGTCAGCATCATTACGGCGAAGACGTAGGGCCCCCTGCCGATCGCGGCGACGATGGGCTGCCCGAAGCTCAGTCCCGCGAGGCCGATCAGGAAATAGCCCACGCAGAAGATCGAGAAGCAGGCCGCGAGGCTGCGCTTGAAGCCGTAGCGGTCCACCACCGCGCCGGCCAGGAGCGGCAGGAAGTAGAGGACGAACGTGAAGAAGCCCAGGAACCACCCCATGAGCTGAGGGCTGAGCCCCACCCGCTCGACCAGATAGATGGCGAGCACCGCATTCGCGGCGTAATAGGCGAAGCGCTCGAACAGCTCCAGGGTGTTCGCTACCCAGAAGTTGCGGGTGAATCCGCGAAAAGGAAAGGTCATGCCGTCCTCTCTTCTTTCACCTCACGTAGCGTGTCGTCCCCGGCCGGCCGGGCCGCCGCCAGCCGGCTGTGCCTGCGTCCGTAGGTGAAGTAGATCACAAGGCCGATCCCTAACCATACGAAGAGGCGGAGCCAGTTCTCGGAGGGGAGCGAGAACATGAGCAGCAGGCAGCTCAGGATTCCGAGGACGGGCACCAGCGGAACGAACGGCACGCGGAACGGCCGCTCGGCCTCCGGATGCTTGCGCCGCATGATCAGCACGGCCCCGCAGACGATCACGAAGGCGAGCAGCGTCCCCATGTTCACCAGCATCAGGAGCACGCTGATCGGCAGGAAGGCGGCGAGCGCGGCCACGAAGATACCGGTCGCGATGGTCGATTTCCAGGGGGTGCGGTACCGCTCGTGGACGGCGCCGAAGAAGCCCATCGGGAGCAGCCCGTCGCGGGCGATGGCGAGGAGGACCCGCGCCTGGCTCAACATGGTCACCAGCAGCACGGAGGTGATGCCGGCAATGCCGGCCGCCGCGATGATGAGTTGGGCCCAGCGCAGGCCCACCCGGCCGAAGGCGTCCGCCACCGGGGCGTTGATGTCGAGCTGGCCGTAGGGAACCATGCCGGTCAGCACGGCGACCACGCCCATGTAGAGCAGGGTGCAGAGCACGAGGGAGACCAGGATGGCGATGGGCACGTCCCGCTGCGGCTTGCGGGCCTCCTCCGAATGGGTGGAGACCGAATCGAAGCCGATGTAGGAAAAAAAGGCCAGGGCGGCGCCCGCGAGCACTCCGAGGGGCTTGCCGCCGGCGTCGCTCTGGCCGAGGAGAGTGTGGCCGAAGACCTGGAGCCCGGTCAGGCCGTAGGGAGCGAAGGGGTGCCAGTTGGCGGAATTGACATAGAAGGCCCCGAGCGCGATCACGAAGACCACCGCCCCGACCTTGATCCCCACCAGGGTCGTGTTGAGGTTGGCGCTCTCGCGGATACCCACCACCAGCACGACCGTGACCAGGACCACGATCAGCAGGGCCGGCAGGTTGACGAACGAGCCGGTGGCGATCACCTTGCCGAGCCGGGGGTCGTAGTTGACCACCGGCCCGGCGATGGCGTGCGGGAGCTTCCAGCCGAAGACGGCGAGGACGCTCTGGAAGTAGCCGGACCACCCGTCCGCCACCGTGGCCGCGCTGACCGCGTATTCGAGGACCAGGTCCCACCCGATAATCCAGGCGAACAGCTCCCCCAGGGTGGCGTAGGCGTAGGTATAGGCGGACCCCGCCACCGGCACCATGGACGCGAATTCGGCATAGCAGAGGCCCGCGAGCATGCAGACGAACCCGGCCACGGCGTAGGAGAGCATCAGCGCGGGGCCGGCCGTCTCCTTGGCCACGGCGCCCGTGGCCACGAAGATGCCGGCGCCGATCACCGCGCCGACGCCGAGACTGGTGAGCTGCACGGGCCCCAGCACCCGCCGGAGCCGGTTCTCCCCATGAAGCTCCTCCAGGAGAAGGCTCAGGGGCTTGCGAGCGAAAAGCGGATTCGCCAAGGTTCCACCTCCTTTATTCAGGAGGAGGTTAGGAGCCGGGCGGGGAGAGAAACTATTCCGGAGCCTTCGGCGCGGGCGGAGGCGGGAAGGGAGGTGGGGGGAGGTAAACCCTCCCCGCCCGCACCCTCTCCGCCAACCGATAGGCGTGGTGTGCCGTCACGATGGCCCCGCCGTCCTTCAGACGGCCGCGCAGGCCGTGAACGTGCCGCGCCGCCAGGTTGGTGATCTCGGCGCGGCCGGCCCCCTCGGGGGCAATGCGGGCTCCGACGTCCACCACGGGAAGGCCCTCCCCGCCGTTCAGG
>JAICSG010000498.1 GCA_025937035.1 Thermoanaerobaculia bacterium
GACGCCCCGTGGGGCGTCTCCGAGGCGGTGCCATCCGCCACGAATCGCAAACGCCCCGCGGGCACGGTATGGCACATCGAAACGGGGCCGCCGCCTCGGGAGACGCCCCACGGGGCGTCTCTACAGTGGTGAAGCAGAGTTGCCCCTTTCAAAACGTCCTCTTGGATCCACTCTGTTCATGCGATGATGAAAGCATGACTCCGACCCTCTTCGACCGGATCACCTTCGACCCCCGGATCATGGGGGGGAGGGCCTGTATTCGCGGCATGCGGATCACGGCGAGCCTGCTCGTCAATCTCGTGGCGAACGGGATGACCCTCGAGGAAATCCTGGGCGAGTATCCCGACCTCGAGGCCGAAGACGTCCGGCAGGCTCTGCAATATGCGTAGGCGGGTTAAGATCCCCGCCTCCGATGCCGTACCGCCACACCCCGCTTGACTGGACCTCCCCGGGCCCCGATCCCGGGCCGGACCGCGCCCCCGGACCGGTCGACGTCATCGTGCCGGTCTACGGCGCCGCCGCGGAGCTGGCGGCCTGTCTGAACAGCCTGCTGCGCCATACGGACCTCGATCGCCACCGCCTGATCCTGGTGGTCGATGGACCGCAGGAGAGCGCGGTCGAGAAGGCTCTGGAGGCGGTCTCGGGACGGCCGGAGGGGCAGGTGACGATCCTCCGCAATGCGGAGCGGCGGGGGTTCGTGGGGAGCGTCAACCGGGGGATGGCGGTCTCGGACCGCGACGCCGTCCTGCTCAACAGCGATACCGAGGTGACCTCCGGTTGGCTGGAGAGGCTTCAGGAGGCGGCGTATTCCGATCCGGCCATCGCCACGGTCACGCCGTTCTCGAACAACGCCACCATCGCCTCCCTCCCCCGCTTCGCCGAGGTCAACGCCCTGCCCGCCGGCTGGAGCGCGGACCGCTTCGCCGCCCTGGTGGAACGGGTCTCGAAGCGGGAGCGCCCGCGCCTCCCGACGGGGGTCGGGATCTGCCTCTACATCAAGCGGAAGGCCCTGGAGCGGCTGGGGCTGTTCGATCAGGAACGCTTCGGGCTTGGCTATGGCGAGGAGAGCGAATTCTGCTTCCGGGCCCTGAAGGCGGGATTCCTCAACGTCCTCGACGACGCCACGTTCATCTACCACGCCGGCCAGCGGAGCTTCGGCGCCTCGCGCTCCGCTCGGGTGAGGGCGGCCCATCGAGCCCTGAGGCGGCTCCATCCCGAGTACCTCCCCACCATCGCCCGGTTCCTGCGCGAGGACCCTCCGCGGGCCGCCCGTGAGCGGGTGCTGGCGGAGCTGCGCGGCCCTCGTCGCCTCCCTTCCAGGGAGCCCCGGCGGGTGCTCCATCTCGTCCACGGCTGGCCGCCGTGGAGCTCCGCCGGGACCGAGATCTATGCCCGGCGGCTGGTGCTGCGCCAGGCGGCGTGGCGGGAGGTGGCCGTCTACGGCCGCCTCGCCGATCCCGGACGGGCGCTCGGCGAGGCTCTGGAGGTGGAGGACGGCGGCGCCCGGGTGCGGCTGATGGTCAACAACTTCACCCAGCGCGATCCGCTGTCGCGCAACGCCCTCCACGACCGGCGGCTCGCCGCCGACTTCCGGCGGCTCCTGGAGGAGACGCGGCCGGACCTCCTGCACGTTCACCATCTGGCGGGACATGCCGCCACGCTCCCCGGGCTCGCGGCGCGGCGGGGAATCCCGATCCTCTACCAGATCCAGGACTGGTGGGCCCCCTGCGCGCGGGCGAATCTGCTCGACGCGAAGCGGCGGCTCTGCCCGGGACCCTCGCCGGGCCTCTGCACGGCCTGCCTGCCGCTCACCGGGCTCCCTCCCTCGCCGCTGCTCAACCGGGCGCTCTACAAGGCCCGCGAGCGGCTCCTGAGACGGGTCTTCCGCCAGGCGGACGCCTTCGTGATGGGCTCGGAGGCCATCCACCAGAGCTATCTGGACCTCGGCTGGCTGGGCGCCGGGGCCCGGGCTTTCGTCATCCCCTATGGGATCGAAAGGCCTCCCGAGCCCGCGGCCCGGCGGCGGCCCGGCGCGCCGCTCCGCTTCGGCGTCATCGGCTCGATCCTCCCCCACAAGGGGATCCATGTGGCGGTGGCGGCTTTCCGGGGGATCGACCCCGGCCGGGCCACGCTCCAGGTGTGGGGGGACTTGGCGGTCTCACCCGCCTATACGGCCGAGCTCACGGCCCTCGCCTCGCCCGCGGTCCGTTTCGAGGGGAGCTTCGCGGAGGAGCGCCGGAGCGAGATCTTCGGCGGGCTCGACGTGCTGATCGTCCCCTCCCTGGGGCTGGAGTCGTTCGGCCTCGCCGCCCGGGAGGCGCTGGCCGAGGGGGTTCCGGTGCTCGCCTCCCGCCGGGGCGCCCTCGCCGAGCTGTTCCCGCCGGAGGCCGGCCCCCCTTGCGGCGCCCTCTTCGACCCCGAGCTTGATCCCGAAAGGCCGGAGGAGCTCCGCGGCTGGATCGAGCGGCTCGTGGCGGAGCCAGGGATCATCGAGGCCTGGGCCGCCAACCCGACACGGGTCAAGGAGATGGACGAGCACGCCCGGGAGATCGAGGAAATCTACGAAAAGATCCTCGCGGCGCGAGGCAGGACGAGCATAGACATAGTAGAATGAATGTTCTTACATGAAGTCACCGCTGGCTTGCACCATCGTCGCGAACAACTACCTCGCGTACGCCCGGGCCTTCACCCGCTCCTTCCTGGCGCGGCACCCGGAGGGGAAGGTCTGCGTGCTGATCGTCGACCGGCCGCAGCCCGGGCATCGCTATGAGGACGAGCCGTTCGAGGTCACCTTCGCCGACCAGCTCGGCATTCCGGCCTTCTCCCACGTCGCCTTCCGCTATTCGATCGTCGAGCTGAACACGGCGGTCAAGCCGTACTACCTGCTCCATCTCCACCGCACCCTGGGCTGCGACCGGATCTGCTATTTCGATCCCGACATCCTGGTGCTGGACGACCTCTCGGAGCTGTACGAGCGCCTGGGATCGGCGGACGCGGTGCTCACCCCCCACCTGACGGCGCCGATCGAGGACCGGGCGGTGCCCAACGAACGGGAGATCCTGCTCTCGGGGATCTACAACCTGGGCTTCCTGGGCCTGGCGTTCAACGAGCGCACCCTCCCCTTCCTCGACTGGTGGTCGCGCCGCCTCTATCGCGAGTGCGTGAGCGAGGTGGAGCGCGGGCTGTTCGTGGACCAGCGCTGGATGGACTTCGCGCCGGCCTTCCTGCCCACCGTCGACATCCTGCGCGACCCCGGCTACAACATGGCCTACTGGAACCTGGCCCACCGGACGGCCGCGCCGGACGGCGACCGCTGGCGGGTCAACGGCGCGCCGCTGCGCTTCTTCCACTTCAGCGGCTACGACTTCCGGCGGCCGGAGCTGATCTCGAAGTTCCAGAGCCGCTTCACCTTCGCCGACCGGCCGGACGTGCTCCCCCTCTTCCGGCTCTACGGCGAGCGCATCCGGACCGAGGGACAGGAGGAGGTCCAGGACTACCCGTACCAGTACGGCCGCTTCGACAACGGCGTGCCGGTGCCCGAGATCTCCCGCCGCGCCCTGCGGCAGATCGATCCCGAGGGGAGGCGCTGGCCCGATCCGTTCGACACCTCCGGGGACGACAGCTTCTTCGACTGGCTGCGCGAGCCGGCGGGGGATTCCGCCCCGTCCGCGATCCCCCTGCCGCGGCTCTCGCTGCTGCTCTGGGACCACCGCCAGGACCTCCAGCGTTTCTTCCCCCGCCCCTGGCACGAGGACCGCCTCCGCTTCGCCCACTGGTTCGCCGGGAGCACGGGCGCGCCGGAGAACGTCCACCCCACGTTCACCGCGGCGCTCCTCCAGCCGCTGCGGCGGGCCGGCGAGCGGACGACCGGGGAGCACGATCAGAAGGAGCGGACGCGGTCCGCCGTCTCCGCGCTCCTCGACCAGGGGGAGCCCACCCGCCTCTCCCGCGAGGAGGCGGCCTGGCTCACCGCCGACGCCGGCCACGACCCCCGGCGGCGACCCCGCGTTCCGCGGCTGGCCCTGGAGATGCAGCGCCGCCGCACCGATCTCCTGCGCTCCTTCCCCGACCCGCTCGGGGAGGACCGCGCGGCGCTCGCCCTCTGGTACGTGACCTACGGCCGGCGCGAGTACCGGCTGCCGGCCGCCGCC
>JAICSG010000937.1 GCA_025937035.1 Thermoanaerobaculia bacterium
CCGGGCGCCTTCGACCGCCTGCTGGCCACCCGGCTCGGCGCCGGCGCCGTCCACCGGCTGATCGCGGGGGAGCACGGAATCCTGGTGGGGATCAGCAGCAGCCAGATCGTCACCACCCCGCTCGTGGACGTGGTCGCCAACCGCAAGCCGCTCGACCTCAGCCTGTTCGAGCTGGCGCGGGTGCTCTCGCGGTAGAGCTCAGCCCGGCCGCTCGGTCGGGCTCTTCTCCCCCGGCCCGGGGAGCTCTGGCGATTCCCCGCCGCGGGCCTCGGCCTCCAGCAACCCCTCCAGGTCCGGATAGCGATAGATCGTCGGCGCGCCGTTGAGGAACAGCCCGCCGGTGTCGGCGGTGGGGCCGTAGGTCGAGTAGAGGCTCCGGCCCAGCAGGCGCAGGTAGGCGGTGAGCTGGCCGCGGTGGTGGGCCGAGTGGGCGATCCGCCGCGTCAGCACCCAAGCGCGGGAGCGCTCGACGTCGAAGAAGCGGGTGGCCCCCTCGAACCACTCCTCAGGCATCCCGCGCAGCCTTTCGAGGCGCCGGCCCGAGGCGTCCGCGTACTTCCGGAGAAAGGCGAGGCGGGTCTCCTCGGCGGGCAGCGGCGGCTCGCCGAGGTCGATCCCCAGCATGGTCTTCATCCAGGTGTCCTCGCTGATGTGCTGGTGGACCATGTGCTCGTGGGGCGTCCGCGCCCGGGGCTCCGGCCGGAAGGCGAGATCCTCATCCCGGAATTGCGACCAGACGGAGAGGGTCTTCAGACGCTCGGTGTCGTAGGTCTCGAGGAGGAAATCGTAGCGGGGCATGCCTTTAGGGTATCACCGGAGGGCCCGGCTCCCGGCAAGCCCCGCGCGGCCTACTGCCTGGTCTTTCCGCCGCGGGGATCGTCGGCGGGGTTGACGTAGTAGATCAGGAACGGGCCGACGCCGTGCAACTGGATCGTGGCCCCGTCCTTGGTCCATCCGAAATGGCGCATCTCCGCCGGCATCAGCGCGTAGCCTCCGGCGCTGAGCGGCTTCGTGGCGTTGGCGTCAAAGGTCTCTCCCATGCCCATGGAGAAGGTGCCCGCGATCACCGTGATGTGCTCGTCCGTGGGGTGCCAGTGCGGCGCGATCTTGTAGCCGGCAGACATCTTCATTCGCATTACGAAGGGCCCCGCGGCTCCCGGATTGCCGGAAAGCACGGCGACCTCCACCCCTTTGCCGAGAGCGGCCGAGGCGGCCGGCCGCCAGTGGATCTCGGCCTCGTCCAGCACGACGTGGGAAGAAACCGGCTTCGGGTCCTGCGCCTCGGCCAGCATCGCGCAGAGCACAACCAGGATCGCCAGCAGCCATCGAACGGTTTTCATTGGGTCTCCTTCGTTCCGGTCCTCAGACCAGCCGCAGCTCCCGTTTGATCTCATTGATCCGCCCCTGCACCTCCCCGCGGTCGAGGGTGCGGTACCTCTCCGGCAGGAGCTCGCGGCTGGTCGATTCCAGGACGGCGCAGAGGATCTGCATCTCCCGCTCGCGGCTGTTGGCGGGAGGGATGAAATCCGAAAAAGCTTTCTGGAGATGCTCCGCCTTGACCTCGGAGGAATCGGAAGCCTCCGCCTCCAGGATGGCCCGCACCAGCACCGCCTCCAGATCCGAGCCGGAGAGGCCCAAGTACTGGTCCTCGGTCGCCACGTCGGTGATGCTGGCCACCGCGGTCTTGATCCCCAGCTTCTTCAGCATCACCCGGTAGATCTCATCGTACTCGGCCGCCGTCTCCGGATAGAAGAGGGGGATGTGCTCCTCGGCCCGCCCCTGGCGCTTGAGGTCGATCGGCAGCAGGTCGGGACGGGCGGTGATCAGGAACCAGAGGATCTCGCCGCGATGGGTGGTGTCCCCCATGAAGGCGGCGATCTGCGCGAAGACCCGGTTCTGGGTGCCGGAATCCCCCTGCTGGTCGCGATTGCCGAGCGCGGCGTCGGCCTCGTCCACCACCACGCCCACGGGGGTGAGAGCGGAGAGGATCTTGAGGATGCGCTCCAGGTTGGACTCGGTCGCGCCCACCCACATCGAGCGGAAGTTCTTCAGCTTCACGCAGGGGAAGCCGATCTCCTTGGCGAAGCACTCGACGAGGAAGGTCTTGGCGCTCCCCACCGGACCGCAGACGAGGTAGCCCATGGGCACCGCCGCCGGGTTCCCCCGCGCGATCGCCCGCGCGGCGCGGCGGAGGCGGTCCTTCACCGCCGGCATGCCCGCCACCATCGAGAGGTCGTACTTGGGCTCGACGTACTCCAGCAGCCCCAGCCCCTCGGTCTCGATGACCTCCTTCTTGAGATC
>JAICSG010001083.1 GCA_025937035.1 Thermoanaerobaculia bacterium
AGGCCAGCCCCTCCGGATCGACGGCGGCGGCCGGGGGCTCGGCGCTCTCCGCGGCGGCGCGCTCCAGGGCCGCGGCGAGCGGCAGGACCGGCACGGAGGTCTCCGGCAGGCGGGCCCCCTCGCCGGCGAGCACCAGCGCCGGCCGGGCGTCGGCGAGGAGGAAGGCGAGGCGCTCCGGCGGGGTCTCCGGATCGACCGGCACCCAGGCGCCGCCGGCCTTGAGGATCCCCAGGATGGCGATCACGGCCTCGGGAGAGCGCTCCGCCACCAGCGCCACCCGCGCCTCGGGGCCGATCCCCAGGGCGATCAGGTGGTGGGCGAGCCGGTTGGCGCGCCGCTCGAGCTCGCCATAAGTCAGCTCGCCGCCCTCCCAGGAGAGGGCGACGGCCGCGGGGTCCTGGGCGGCGGCCAGCTCGTGGAGGAGGCCGGTCCCGGGCTCCGCGGCGGCGCCGGTCCATTCCAGGGCGATCTGGTGCGCCTCGGCGGCCGAGAGGACGGGGAGATCGCTTAAAAGGCGCCCGGAATCCTCGGCGAAGGCCTCCAGCAGCCGCTCCATGTGGAGGAGCAGGCGGTGGGCGGTGGCGGCGTCGGTCCGCCGGTCGTGGGCCAGGCGGAGCTCGAGCTCGCTCCGCGACCGCCGGCCGGGGAGGACGGCCAGCGAGAGCGGGTAGTCGGTGCGGTCGGAGAACGTCACCTCGGTGACCGCGAGCGCCTCCTCCCCCTCCCCCAGCGAGGCGTCGACCGGATAGCTCTCGAAGGCGACCAGGCTCTGGAAGAGCGGCTCGCCCGGCGGCACCTCGCTGGCCCGCTGGACCTGGGCGAGCGCGGCCGTCTCGTGCTGGCGGATCTCCAGCAGGCGCTCCTGGACGCCGGCCAGCCAGCCAGCCACGGGCGCCCGCGGGTCGGCCACCAGGCGCGCCGGCAGGGTGTTGACGAACAGGCCGATCATCGACTCGACCCCCGGCAGCTCGGCCGGCCGGCCGGAGACCACGGAGCCGAAGACCACGTCCGGATCGCCGCCGTGGCGGGAGAGGACGATCGCCCAGGCCCCCTGCGCCAGGGTGTTGAGAGTCAGGCCGCGCCCCCGCGCCAGGCGGTCGAGCCCGTCGACCAGGGCGGCGGGGAGCGGCAGCCTCGCGTCGCGGGGCCCCCGGTCGTCGCCGGGCGGCAGGGCCGGGCGGTCGAGCGGCAGGGGGGTGGCGGCGGTGAAGCCGGCGAGGACCCCCTGGAAGTAGCGCTCCGCGGCGGCGGCGTCCTGGCGGGCCAGCCAGGCGATGAAGTCGCGGTAGGGGCGGACGGGCGGCAGGACGGCCTCGCGGCCGGCGAGGGCCGCCTGGTAGATGGCGAAGACCTCCCGGAAGATCGGCGAGAAGCACCAGCCGTCGATCAGCAGGTGGTGGAAGCTCCAGACGAAGCGGTGGCGGTCCTCGGCCACCCGCAGCAGGGCGCCGCGCATCAGCGGGGGACGTCCGAGATCGAAGGCGCGGGCGCGGTCGGCGGCCAGCCAGGCGGCGAGCCGCGCCGGCTGCTCCTCGGGCGGCACGCCGCGCCAGTCCTCTTCCGTCCACGGCAGCTCGACGCCGCGCCGCACCACCTGGAGGGGCCTCTCCAGCCCCTCCCAGGCGACGGCGGTGCGCAGGGCCGGATGGCGGTCCACCACCGCCTGCCAGGCACGGGCGAAGGCGCTAGCGTCGAGCGGGCCGGAGAGCTCGGCGGTGAGGTGCTCGAAGTAGAGCTCGGACTCCGGCGCCAGGAGCCCCTGGAAGAGCATCCCCTCCTGGAGGGGCGCCAGCGGATAGAGGTCCTCGACCGAGCGGTCGAAGGCGGCGCCGGTGCCGATGAGGGCGTCCAGGGCCGGCTGATCGAGCCGGGCGAGCGGG
>JAICSG010000466.1 GCA_025937035.1 Thermoanaerobaculia bacterium
GCCCTGTGTGGCCGCCCTGGGAGGGGGAGCCATCCTGGCCCTGCGATCCCACCCACCCAGGGCGGCCACACAGGGCCGCCCCTACATCCAGTTT
Organism: Thermoanaerobaculia bacterium; assembly: GCA_025937035.1. Taxonomy (GTDB): domain Bacteria; phylum Acidobacteriota; class Thermoanaerobaculia; order Multivoradales; family UBA5704; genus DATARR01. The sequence continues at coordinate 95 of JAICSG010000466.1, forward strand.
CAGAGCAGGAGGAGACGGCGGCCGGGGCCCTCGACCCCGAGCAGCAATCCGCCGTCGAGCTCGCCGACGGCCCCCTCCTCATCGTCGCCGGGCCGGGGACGGGGAAGACCCGTACCCTGACCCACCGGATCGCGCATCTGATCACGGAGCGGGGCGCCAAGCCCGGGCAGTGCCTCGCCGTGACCTTCAGCCGCCGGGCCGCGGCGGAGATGGAGGAGCGGCTGGACGCCCTGCTTCCTCCCGGGACGGGCCGGCCCCTCGTGGCCACCTTCCACGGTCTGGGCTTGATGATCCTGACCGAGCAGGCCGAGGCCGCCGGCCTGGCGCCGGGGCTCCGGGTCGCCAGTCCGATGGAACGGTCGGAGATCGTCCGCGAGCTGTTCGACCTCACCCCCGCCAGGGCCGAGCGGCTCCTGGAGGAGATGGGGAAGGTCCGCTGCGGCCGGCGCCGGGAGGAAATCGACTCGCCCGAGCTCGCCGTCCGGATCGCCGCCTACGAGTCCGCCCTGGCGGCGCGGAACCTCCTCGACTTCGATGACCTCCTCCTCAAGCCCCTGGCGCTCCTGCGGGAGCGGCCGGACCTCGCCGAGGCCTACCGTCAACGCTTCCGCTGGATCTCGATCGACGAGTACCAGGACATCGACGCCCTCCAGTACGCCCTCGTCCGGCTCCTGGCTCCGCCGGACGCCAGCCTCTGCGCGATCGGCGATCCCGACCAGTCGATCTACGGCTTCCGCGGCGCGGACGTGGGCTTCTTCCTCCGCTTCCGCGAGGACTACCCCGCGGCCCGCGTGGTCCACCTCACCCGCAACTATCGCTCGACGAGCACCCTGGTCGAGGCCGCCTGCCAGGCGATCCGGCCGGGGAGCCTGGTGCCGGATCGCCGGCTCGTGGCCGCCCGGAACGGCGCGGCGGAGCGGATCGTGATCCAGGGCGCGGCGAGCGAACGGGCGGAGGCGGAGTTGGTGGTCCACACCCTGGAGCGGCTCCTGGGCGGGACCTCCTATTTCTCGTTCGACAGCGGCCGTGTGGGAGCCGGCGAGGCCCCGGAGCTCTCCTTCAGCGACGTGGCGATCCTCTATCGCACGGAGGCCCAGACGCCGCCGCTGATCGAGGCGCTCGGCCGGGCGGGTATCCCCTTCCAGAAGCGCTCGCACCGCCCCCTCGCCGAGCAGCCCGGGGTGCGGGCCCTGCTCCCGCTGCTCCAGAAGCGGAAGGAGGGGAGGGTCGAGGCCCTGCTCGACCGGGCCGTGGCGGAGCTCTCCCCCAGCCCCGCCCTCCTGGCCGCGGCCGATCTTCTCCGCCCCCTCGCCCTCCGCGCCGGGAACGATCTGGAGACCTTCCTCGACGAGATCACCCTGGGCGGCGAGGTGGACGCCTGGGACCCGCGCGCCGAGGGGGTCTCGCTCCTCACCCTGCACGCCTCGAAGGGGTTGGAGTTTCCGGTGGTCTTTCTCGTCGGCTGCGAGGAGGGGCTCCTGCCGCTGACCGGGCCCGGCCTGGAGACCGATCCCGCCGAGGAGCGCCGTCTCTTCTTCGTGGGCCTCACCCGCGCCCGCTCCCGCCTCTTCCTCTTCCACAGCCGCCGGCGGACCCTGCGCGGCGAGACGGTGGAAGCCCGCCCCTCCCCCTTCCTGGCCGATCTGGAGGAGGCGCTGCTGGAGAGGCCGGAGGAGCCGGTGATGCCGGCGCGTAAGCCGGAGCAGCTGCGGTTGTTGTAATCCAAACCCCCAAAACCCCCGTACACCTCCATCGAAGAGGGACCGGCCGGACCTCTTCACGACCCTGAACCCTGGCCCCATGGGGCCGTTCTCTGGAGGTTTCGATCGTGAAGAAGAGCATCAGGAAGCTTGCGTTGAGCCGGGAGACCCTGCGGACCCTCGACGACTCCGGTCTGAAGGTTGGGGGAGGCATCCTCCCCTATCAGACCGGGAAGCAGTGTTACTTCGCCGACTCGCAGGAGATCTCCATCTGCGTGGGCTGCACGGGCCCGCTCGACGGCTGCCCCGACCCGACCATCGCCTGAGGTGACGTTTCCCGGGGCCCGGATCCCCTCCGGGCCCCTTCGTCCCGCCCCTTTCTGTTACACTTCGCACACAAACTATGCGACTCGTAACTCGTGGCGACCTCGACGGTCTGACGTGCGCGGTGCTGCTCTCCCTCAACGAGGAGATCGACAGCATCTCCCTCATCCACCCCCAGGACATCAGCGACGGCCGGGCGGACATCCGGTCCGGGGACATCATCGCCAACCTGCCGTACCACCCGGGGTGCGCGATGTGGTTCGACCACCATCTGCACACCGCGACGCCCAACATCCCCCAGGAGGCCTTCCGCGGGGTGTTCGCCCAGGCGCCCTCGGCGGCGCGGCTGGTCTACGAGTACTACGGCGGCGAGGCGGCCATGCCGCAGTTCGCGGAGCTGGTGCGCGAGACCGACCGCCTCGACTCCGCCAACCTGGCCCCGGCCGACGTGCTCGACCCCCAGAGCTACATCAAGCTGGGCTTCACCATCGACGGCCGCACCGGCCTCGGCACCTTCGAGCGCTACTTCCTGCACCTGGTCGAGCTGCTGCGGGCCGATACGCCGATCTCCGCCATCCTGGACGACCCGTCGGTGAAGAAGCGCTGCGACCTGCTGGAGAGCGAGAGCGAGCGCTTCTGCCAGGAGCTGCGCAGCCACAGCCGGGTGGACGGCAACGTGGTCGTCACCGACTTCCGGGGGCTCGACCACACGCCGATCGGCAACCGCTTCCTGATCTACGCGCTCTACCCCGAGGTCAACGTCTCGGTGCGCATCCACTGGGGGCCGAACCGCGCCTTCCCCATGCTCCTCCTCGGCCACAGCATCTTCCGGCGCACCTGCAAGACCAACGTCGGCGAGCTGGCGGCCCGCTACGGCGGCGGCGGCCACCAGGGGGCCGGCAGCATCCCGCTGATGGAGGAGCCGGACCAGCAGATCCGGATGATCGTGGCCGAGCTCAAGGCGAACGGGTAGGGCTCGCCGGCTACGACCCCGCCGGCTCCTCGTGCGCTCGGCCTTACAGAGGGAGATCTCATGAGCGACAGTCAATGCGGCCCCGCCGGCGGGGTCGGCGGCTCGGCGTTCGACGCGCCGGCCCGGACCGCCGTCCTGCCGCCGGAGACCCGGTTCGTGACGCCGGACCAGCGCCAGGCGCTGCTGGACATCCGGAGGACGGGGTACGCGCGCCGCTTCGCCTCCGCCTAGGGCTCAGACCCGCCGCACGTGCTCGCCGGCGCGCTGGAGATGGCGGGAGCGCGCCACCACCGCCGACAGGAACCCTTCGCGGTCCTCGGGCGAGACCAGCAGCGTCCGACCGCCGCCATAGCGGATCTCCAGGCGGTCGAGCGACATCGCGGGAGAGGAGGCCGGGCTCCGCGACGGCCGGATCGACTCGATGCTCTCGATCTCGATCCGCCAGCGGAACGGGGTAGAGCGGACGATCACGTCGTGGCTGGTCACCTCATAGCGGGTGGACCGCAGCATGCCCACGATCAGGACCAGGACGAGGACCTCGATCCCCACCATGAGGAGCACGGCCGCCACCGGCGGGTTCTCCCGCAGCGCCGAGCCCACCACCCCCGCCGAGATGGCGAACGGCACAATCATCAGCGCCACGATCCAACGGTCGATCTTGGAGGGGAAGACGAGGCCGGGCGAGGAGTAGGGGTCCATGGCGGTAGGGTCGATTCCACAGCGTCGTCAACGACGTCAGCCCGGCGACGTCATCCGCATCTCCCCGTGGTGATCCTCGTGCCCATACTTCCGGAGCGCCTCCTCGACGGGCAGCTTCCGCACCCGGAGGAGATTGCCGGAGACCTTCTCGGCCCCCTCGGGGTCGACGTTCTCGACGTCCCAGGGCTTGCCTTTCAGATCGAGCACGATCACGTCGAAGGTGAACGCCGTCTCGGTGGTGGCGCGCAGCCAGTGGACGTTGTTCTGGTCGTCCGAGATCGACGAATGGCTGCCCACGCGGGCGGCCTCGTCGATGGTGGGCGCGATCACCATGTGGGTGCCGGTCTCCTCGACCTTGTCGTATTGCCGGAGGTGGAGCTCCCCCTTGAGCACGTAGTGGGAGGAGACCATGTTCTTGTGGCCGTGGGGGATGATCGCGCGGTCCCGCCGCATGCCGAAAACCTTGCGATAGAAGATCAGATCCTCCGGGATGCCCGCGAGCCGCGGAAACTCCACCGGCCGGGTATTGACGCCGAGGTCCGGGTAGTCGAAGGCATGGGTCAGCCGGTCGAA
>JAICSG010000486.1 GCA_025937035.1 Thermoanaerobaculia bacterium
ACCAGCGCAGCTTCGCGGGTTGGGATGAGTACGTTTCCAGGGCCATGAGCTCTGGGGCTTCCTGCAGCGTCAGGTGATCTCTGGGATGGAGATCGATCAGCCGACTCTTTATTTGATCCTGGCCGAGCGCGCCCACCGATCTCCCGACGCCCTGGCGTTCTCGGACGGCTCCACGCGGCTCTCCTATGGCGAGCTCCGGCGCGAGGTCGAGGCTCTGGCCGGCGGGCTGGCCCGTCTGGGGGTGGGGCGGCAGGATCGCGTGGCGCTGCTCCTGCCGGCCGGGCTGGATTTCATCCGCGCCTTCTTCGCCCTTCAGCGGCTCGCGGCGATTCCGTGCGCGTTCGATCCCAGCGTGCCCGCGGCGACCGCGGTCCGCAGGGCTTCCCGGGTGCGGCCCCGCCTCGTCCTGACCAAGGCCATGGATGCGGTATTGCGCGGCGTGGAGCTCGATGCGGTGCCGCGGGACAGGACGGCGCCCCCCATTCCGGGAGACGGGGAGGACGTCGCCTTTCTGCAGCCCACGTCCGGGACGTCGGGCGAGCCGCGGGCCGCGGTGGTCCTCCAGCGCAACGCGATCGCTTCGCTGCGCATGACGCGCGAGGCGATCGGGATCGGTCCCGAGGATGTCCTGGTGAGCTGGGTTCCGCCCTGGCACGACCTGGGGCTGCTGCGGTTCGTGCTCGGGCCGGTCTATTTCGGCGTGCCCTGCCATCTGGTGACGCCCGCGATCCGGACGCTGCCGCTCTGGCTCCAGACCGCCTCCGAGGTCCGCGCCACCATCCTCGGCGCGCCGGATTTCGCCTGGCGCCTCGCCACGCGGCTGGTCGACCCCCAGGGGCTCGACCTTTCGGCGCTCCGGTTCGCGACCAACGGCGGCGAGCCGGTGCGGCGGAGCACGATCGCCGCCTTCGAGGAGCGCTTCGGGGTGCCGGGCGCCCTCCGGCCCGGCTACGGGCTCGCGGAGGCGACGCTGGGGGTCTCCGCCCTCCGGCCCGGCGAGCCGCTGCGCGTGGACGACCGCGGCAACGTCTCCTGCGGCCGGCCTTTTCCCGGGGTCGAGGTGCGGATCGCCGAGGAGCCGGGTGATGGGGCCGGCGAGATCCTGGTCCGCGGCCCCGCGGTGTTCGCCGGTTATTTCGAGGCCGGGGAGGCGACGGCGGAGACCCTGCGCGGCGGCTGGCTGCACACCGGCGACATCGGCCGGCTCGACGCGGATGGACACCTCTACGTGCTCGGCCGCCGGCGGGCCCTGCTCAAGCGCGGCGGCGCGCCTCTGGCGCCGCGCGAGCTCGAGGAGGCCGCGGCGGGCGTGCCGGGGGTGCGAATCGCCGCCGCGGTCGGATTGCCGCCGGGAGACCTCGGAGCCACCGAGGAGATCGCCGTGGCCGCGGAGGCCGATCCGGGGACCGAGCCCTCCCGGCTGGCGGGGGAGGTAGCCGCGGCGGTCGAGGCCGCGCTCGGCTTCGCCCCCGACCGGGTGGTCGTGCTGGCTCCGCGGAGCATCCCGCGCACCGCCAACGGCAAGATCCGGCATCCCGCGCTGCGCCGTGAGCTGATCGAGGGGGATCTGGAACGGCGGGGAGCGGTCCTGCTCAGCCTTCGATCCCGGTCCTGAGGAAGGCGCGGAGCAGGCTCAAGCCCACCTCGGCGGGGGAGCCCAGGAGATAGCGCTCCAGCCAATGGGCGGCGGCGGCCGCCAGGGCGCTCTCCCAGGCCTCCGGCGCCGCCGCGGGAGGGGCCGCCAGCGGGTCGCCCGTCTCGATCTCCACCTCGCCTCCGCGCCAGCGCGCCGCCAGCGGCAGGAGCGGCGTGCCCGTGAGCCGCGCCATGGCGAAGGGACCGCGGGCCAGCTCGATCGTGCGTCCCAGACAGGGGACCCGGAGCCCCGGGCCCGGCACGACGTCGAGGGCCACGACGACGAAGCCGCCGGCGCCGAGATGGTCGAGCGCGCTCTGGAACGCCGCCGCCCGGCGCTGGCCATCCCCCTCCGTGCTCTCGATGCGCACCGGCGGCCGGGGCGGGTGCAGCAACCCCTGCCGCAGCGCGAGCACCGGCCCCGGGAGCCGCTCGATGGCGGCGCTGAGGGCCTGCATGGCTCCGGTATGGAAGAAGCCCAGAATCAGCGGGGGACGGAGCGCGGAGAAGCTTTCGCGCGTCCGGATCAGCGGCGCCACCGGTCCGTTCCCGGCCATTCGGATCCGATCGATCAGGATGCGGTTGCGGGCCTCGATGCCGCCGATGCTCCAGGCGACGCGCTCCGCCGCCCGTTCGTCGAGGCCGGGGAAGAGGGTTCGCACCTGCTGCGGGCTCGGCCAGCGGCGGGAGAGCCGGTTGCGCAGGTGCCCGGCCGCCGCGGCGCTCGCGAGCGCCAGCCGGGGCCGGCGCTCCGCCAGCCCCGCGAGCCCCTTTTCCAGGGCATCGAAAGCCTGGCGTGCCCGGCTCAACGGCGACCGGCCGTGGCACGCGCGTGGGCGACGAGGAGCCCCACGGTGAGGGGAGGTCCTTGGAGCAGCTCCGCGACGTTCATGGGGCCGAGCCGCCGCTCGCAATCCAGGAGAAGCTCGACCAGGGAGATCGAATCCAGCCCCAGGCCTCCGGCTCCGAGGCGGAGATCATCGGTCAGCTCCCGGGTCCCCGCGAGAGGAGCGCGGGAGCGGATCAGGTCCAGCACGGTGTTTTCGAGGTCGGTTCCTGCCAGCATCGGGGAGAGTCTAATCGATTTTACGCCATCGCTCCGTCGGGCGGCGGGCGTTCCGTGTCCCGCTGGACCGGGTTGCCCTCACTCTGGAGAAACATCGGCACATCCATCCATCCAGACCGGGCTCCGGGTGTCTGAGCTTCTCGGCCATTCCATGGAGAAACGGAATTCCACCCTCCGACATGAGGGGTGAAGCCGAAGCACCGAAACGTGGCGCGGTCGCGGTCTGACCAGGTTTGGACCGGGATGGCGTATTGAGGGGGAAGCACCCCGTTTGTAGTGAACCGTCGTTTGGACGCGGTCCATTCGAATTGGAGGGATTTATGTCGAGAGGCCGTTGGACGGCTCTGATTGGGCTTTTGCTTTTCTGCGCGCTGTCTTCGCAGGCGTTGGGGCAGACGCTCTCGCTTCTGGATGAGAGCGGAGCCCCCGCTTCGGTCTACGTGGAGAAGACGCGGGTCTATGTACAGGTCACGGACCCGGCGGCGAACGTGTCGGCCGGCCAGGATACGGTCGAGGCACGGCTCTCCACGGCGCTCGGCGGCGACGTGGAGCTGGTGACGCTGACCGAGACCGGAGCGTCGACCGGGGTCTTTCGCGGCGACATCGCTCTCGATAAGAAGGGGAGCTCGCCGCAGCCGGGCGTCCTGGAGACGGACGTGCTCCACGATCCGCCGTACGGGCGCGACACGGTCGGCGCCGACTACGGCAACGGCCTCGCGACCGCCACGGCCTCTCTCGTGGGATCGGCCACGCTCCTCCTGGACGGCTACGGCCATCCGGCCGCCAGCTTCGCTATCGGCGAGACGATCTTCATCCGCGTGGTGGCGCCGCTGAGGAACGATCCCAATTATCGGGAAGATTTTTATATTCCGGTCTCGGCGGGCAGCGATCAGATATCGGTCGATCTCCGGGAGACTGGCGTGGACACGGGAGTTTTCGAGGGCTCCGTCGCCACCAGCGGGGGCTCGCCGATCCTGGGAAACAACGTCCTGGAGACGGCGCCGGGCCAAATGGTGCAGGCGACGGTTGCGGATCTCGACAATCCCACCTCCTCGCAGGCCAGCGCCACTCTGGCGGCGAGCGGCGTGGAGCTGATCGACGCGCAGGGAAAACCGGCTACGTTCTATCTGGAATCGTCGCGGGCGTACGTGCGCGTCCGGGACTTCGCCGCGGATCTCAATCCGTCGGTCCGGGATACCACGACCGTGCAGATGACGGCCGACCTCTCCGGCGATCAGGAGACGGTCACGCTCCAGGAGACGGGGACGAGCACCGGGATCTTCGAGGGCTCGGTACCGCTGCGGCGCGGCCCGGGCGTGCCAGGCAACGGCTCCCTGGAGACCACCGCTACCAGCAGCGCTCCCTACCGGTTCGACACCCTCCACGCCGCCCACGCCGACGGCGCCGGGAATTCGACGGACGCGGTGGACATGATCGGATCGATCATCTCCTTCCTCGACGGCTATGGAAACGAGGTGACCTCCTACCCCGAAGGCGCGCGGGTCTATCTGCGGGTGGAGGACCACAATTTCAATGAT
>JAICSG010000072.1 GCA_025937035.1 Thermoanaerobaculia bacterium
GCCATGTCTTGTCCTCGTCGTCCAGGCTGATCAGAGTTCGGATCATGAGGACCTCCGATATCGACCAGGCGAAACGATATCATGAGCGGAAGGAGCTCGCTACAGCTTCGTCACCGCCGCCTTGCGGCGGAGCTGGAGGACCTTGACGTCCGGGTCCACGACCACCCGGTCGGGCTGGAAGGCGCAGGGGATCTCCACCGTCCTCTCCTCTCCTTTGCCCAGGATCACCGTCCGGCGGGCGTCGCGGTAGCCGGGCGACGGCTTGCCCTTCCTGGTGAAGCGGTCGCCGCGGACCGCCGCCACCTCGACCGGCATCCTGCCCGTGCCGGCGTTCCTCACCTTGACGCTCACCTTCCAGGAACCCGTTCCGGGGCCGGCCATCACCCGGGCATCGCTCAGCCGGTACTCCGGCACCACGACCTGATGGAACCACTGCCTCACGAAGTCGTCGTAGGCGGACCGGTCGGCCGCGAACGGGCGCATGGCGGCGGTGAAGTCCTGGAGCACGGGGTAGTCCGGGCCGTCCCCCCAGTCGGCGATGAATTTCCGCAATCCCGCCAGGTCCCGCTCCCGCCCGAGCTGCTCGTAGAGCATCCAGAAGACCCACCCCCCCTTGTCGTAGGTCACCGTCTGGTCCCCCTCGCGGGAGCCGTCGGTGCGGACCAGCGGGCGCTCGGCGTCGGGGTGGCGGGCATCCCCGTAGCTCTCCTCGATCCGCTTGAGGAATTCCATCCGTGCCTGGGGGCCCTTGACCTGGTCCATCAGCAGGGCGGTCGAGAAGTGGGCCATCCCCTCGGAGAGGAGGTTGCCCCCCGGCCCCTTGCCGGGGGTGAGGAGGTTGCCCCACCACTGGTGGGCGCTCTCGTGGGCGGTCACCAGGAAGACGGCGTCGGTCTTGACGTCGCTCTTGGTGAGGAAGCCGATCCCCTCCGAGAAGGTGATGTCGGTGGGGAACCCTTGAGCGTAGGTGGCGAGGCTGGGGAACTCGGAGAGCTTGAGCTCCTTCCACGGGAAGGGCTTGAACCATTCGGAGTACCAGCGGCGGGCGGCGTCCAGGGCGCCGGACATCTCCGCGATGTTGTAGCCGTGGCCGGGGTGGTAGTAGATGGACGTGCCGTGCCCCGGGCGCACGGCCCAGCGGCCGCCCACCACGTTGAAGAGGCGCACCGGGTAGTCGCTCGTCCAGACTACCGTCCGCTGGTCCCCCCGCACCGTGTCACTCTCGCGAGTGCCGACCGAGTTGAAAGCGAAATCCTTGGGCCCGGTGACGGCGATGCGGGTGGTGAACGGATGGCCGGAGCCGAAGGCGGCGTCGGTCCTCCCCTTGTAGAAGTCGTCGGGGTAGACGCGGGGCTCATATTTGTTCTCGCCGTCCTTGACCCCGATCTCCTCCATGTACCCCACCACCGGCGCGAAGGACGGGCTGAAGCTGGTCAGCACCACACCCGAGGGGACGACGAATTCCGTGCTGCCGCCGCCGTTCTTGCTGATCCCCTCCGGAAAGACCCCCTCGAATTGGAAGCCCACGCGCACGCGCCCTCCCGGCGGCATCGGGGCTGGCGGGGTGAAGACGTAGAGGTCCGAGCGGTTTTCCGGCTTGAAAGGCTTGCCGTCCAGGGTCCAGCTCACCTTCTTCCAGTGCGTGCCGCCGGTCAGGGCGAAGCGCTCGAGCGGCTTCTCGTGGGTGTTGATCAGCTCGTAGCTGCCATGGTCGGAGAGCCAGCGGCGGTTCGGCTCGATCTTCAGGTCGAGGGCGACGTCCGCCAGCTCCGGCTGAGGGGCCTCCCGCCAGGTGGCCAGGTTCTGCTTCCAGTAGTCCTTCTCTTTCTTTTCCACCCGCGCGCCCTGGAAGCCGTTGTCCACGGCGATCCAGAGAGCGGTGGCGGCCACCAGCGGCACCAGGGCGAAGGGGGAGAGGCGCACGGTTCCCCACCAGATCGGTCCGGGCTGCAGGCGATTGAAGGTGCCGATGGCGTCCGGCTGCCGGCGGTCGAACGCCTTCACCGCCACCGCCGTGAGCAGCCCGGCCAGCCCCAGGACCATCACCCGGTTGAGCAGGAGAGCGCGGCCGTCGAGCGGGAAGAGCCCCATATCGCTCCAGGCCGCGGCATTCCATAACCACCAGTTCCCCACCCAATTCATGTGGCCGGTGAATTGGAGGTAATAGGTGAGGACCATCGCCCCGAGGCCGGCGCCGTAGGTGACGTAGCGCTGGCCGAAGAGGGCCTGCACGGCGAGGATGAAGCAGGTCCAGACGAGCAGGGTGGGGACCAGCAGGAGCCCCCAGACGAGCAGGAACGGCACGGGATTCGGGGCCAGCTTCCCCTGGATCAGGATGGCGACGGCGCAGCCGATATAGGTGGCCCCCATCATCAGCACCCCGACGGCGCTGTTGGCGAGCGCCTTGCCGAAGAGCAGGGCCCCCGTGCGCGCCGGGGTCGAGAAGGAGAGGGCGGCGAGGCCGGTCGAGCTTTCGCGCTCCAGGGATTCGGCCGTGTAGAACATCAGCAGCAGGGCGAGGAGCACCGAGAGCACTTTCATCGCCCGCACCGCCGCCAGACCCGGCGTGATCAGGAGCTCGGTCTGGAACGGTCCGAGGGCGAGCAGGGAGGTGCCCAGGGTCTGCAGGAGGATGAGGATGCCGAACAGGTAGACGCCGGGGGAGGCGAGCAGGTTCCGCAGCTCCGTGCCGGCCACCGCGCGAGTGGCGGCGAGGAGCCCGACCTGCCCCGAGTGGGCCCGCAGCTCTGCCATTGTGCGGGAGCGGAGGGCCGCTTCGGGCTCGGCGGCGGCCTTCCGGCGCCAGGGGATCAGCCGGCCGCCGCCCGCCGTCTCTCCCTGGAGATGGGCGGCCAGATGCCGCTGGGCCAGCCAGACGCCGAGAAGTCCGAGCGCCAGGAAGGCCAGGCGGGAGATCACGAACGGCGCGTCGAGCCCGATGCGGGTCTTGTTGTAGAAGTCCGCCCCGCGGTCGAGCTTGAGCCAGGTCTCGTTCAGCCAGCGGTAGCCGGCGGGATCGATCAGCATCAGCGCCCGGTTGATCCGCGGGTCGAGCCAGGTCGGCGCCCAGTCCCAGAGGAAGAAGCCGCAGAGAAGGAGCAGGGCGGTGGGGAAGAGGAAGACCGTCACCGGCCGCCGCCACCGCTCACCGAGGAAGAAGGCGACGCCGAGATAGAAGACCAGCGCCGGCAGCCCGAAGACCAGGGCCGGCCGCAGGTAGTTGGCCAGATGGAGGGGCCCGCGGATCTCCACCGCCGCCGGGTTGGGCAGCACGTGGTTGAAGAAGACGACGAGCAGGAGGTGGATGCCGACCGCGGCCAGGAAGCCGGTGAGGATGGCCAGGAACTTCCCCCAGACGTATTCGGCCGGCTTGAGCGGGGTCGAGAGCAGCATGTCGCTGATCTTGGCCTCGTCGTCCGAGACGACCGCCATCCCCGAGGCGATCGAGCCGAAGAAGCTGTAGAGCATCACCATCAGCACCGCCAGCAGGGGGGCGAAGCTGAACTCGGAGGTGACCCAGGCCTTGGTGCCGCCCACCGAGGAGTCGCCGGTGCCGATCTGCATGTGCCCGGTGGACATCCCCCAGGTCATCAGGAACAGGAAGAAGACCAGGAACCAGAAGAGGGGGCGCCTGACCGTGCGGCCGAGCTCCTCGGCGAAGATGACCCGGGTGCGGGTGAGGCTCAAGCGGCGCCGCCGGCGAGCACCGGCGCCTCCTCCGGAGCCTGGGGGACCTGCGCGGCTTCCTGCATCAGCAGCAGGTAGGCGTCCTCCAGGTTGGCCTGCACGGGCTCGAAGCCCGCCAGCGTCGCGCCGTCCGGCTGGTAGACCCGCACGCGGTTCTTCCCCTCGACCAGGATCGACTGGATGATCCGCAAGCCCCGCCCTTGGATCTCGGCCATCTCCTCTCGCCCCAGGCGGCCCTCGAAGACCTTCCCCTCGATCGCCTGGCGAGCCTCGCTGGGGGAGGTCTGGGCCACCAGGCGCCCCTTGCGGATCACCGCGAAGCGGGGGCAGAGCACGGCCACGTCCTCCACGATGTGGGTGGAGAGCAGCACGATGCGGTCCGCCGCCAACTCGGCGAGGATGCGGTAGAAGCGCAGCCTCTCCTCGGGGTCGAGGCCGGCCGTGGGCTCGTCCACGATGATCAGCCGGGGGTCGCCCGCGATCGCCTGGGCGATGCCGAGCCGCTGGCGCATGCCTCCCGAGTAGGTCTTGACCCGCCGCTTGGCCGCCGAGGAGAGGTTGACCCGCTCCAGGAGCTCCGCGACCAGCTTCCTGAGCCCCCCGGGCGCCTCGATCCCCTTGAGCTGCAGGAGATAGGCGAGCATCTTCTCGCCGGTGAGGTGGGGGTAGAAGCCGAACTCCTGGGGGAGATAGCCGAGGCGCTGGCGGATCCGCTCGGGCCGCGTGAGCACGTCCTCGCCGTCGAGGAACACCTGCCCGGAGGTCGCCTCCAGGAGCCCTGCGAGGATCTTCATCAGGGTCGACTTGCCCGCGCCGTTGGGGCCGAGCAGGCCGAACATCCCGGGCGGGACGTCGAGGTTGATCCCCTGGAGAGCGGTGACGGGGCCTGGATAGACCTTCACGAGATCGCGGATCGTCAGCATGATGCCTCCTGCCAGGAGCCGGCGTGGCTCCCAGTCTGGCAGGAATACGGAAAAGGAGGGGGGAAGGTTACGGGCTCTCCTTGGGTTATCCTCTTCGTCCGATCTGGAGGCTGATGCCATGACTTTGAATCGCCTGCGTGCTCTTCCCTTCCTGCTGACCGCCCTCTGCGCCGGGGCCGCCCTGTGGGCCGCCGACGCCAAGGCGCCGGCCACCTCCGCGTCGCCCGATCCCGCGGCCTACCGCAAGGAGATCGAGGCCTGGCGCCAGAAGCGGATCGAGGGCCTCAAGAAAGAGGACGGCTGGCTCACCCTCGTCGGTCTCTACTGGCTGAAGCCGGGGGAGAACCGCTTCGGCAGCGATCCGGGCAATCCGGTGATCCTCCCCGAGGGGAAGGCTCCGGCCGTGGCCGGCACCTTCACCGTGGAGAAGGATACGGTCCGCCTGAGCATCCAGCCCGGGGTGGCCCTGACCGCCGACGGCAAGCCGGTGACCCCCGGCATGACGGTGAGCGCGGACGCCAGCGGCAAGCCCACGATCCTGCAGCTCGGCTCGCTCACCTTCTACGTCATCAAGCGGGGGGACCGCCTGGGCGTGCGGATCAAGGACAAGACCAGCCCGATGCTGGCCCACTTCCAGGGGATCGACGAGTACCCCATCCGCCCCGAGTGGCGGGTCGTCGCCCGCTTCGAGCCCTACAAGGACAAGAAGATCCCCATCGCCAACATCATCGGCCAGGTGTCGGATGAGAAGTCGCCGGGCGCCCTCGTCTTCGACTGGCAGGGGAAGACCTACCGGATCGACGCTCTCGAGGGTGGGGAGGACGGCAGCCTCTTCCTCGTCTTCGGCGACCAGACGAACGGCAAGGAGACCTACGGCGCCGGCCGTTTTCTCGACACCGATCCGCCCAAGGACGGCAAGGTGGTGGTCGACTTCAACACCGCCTACAACCCGCCCTGCGCCTTCACGGCCTTCGCCACCTGCCCGCTGCCGCCGGCCCAGAACAAGCTGGCGATCCGCGTCGAGGCGGGGGAGAAGAAATTCGCCGGCGGGCACTCTTGAGGGCGGTCCTACCGCCCCTCCCGCAACACCGGATACGGATTGATCGGGTCTACCTGCCACCACTTCTTGTCCGGGTGGAGACGGGTGATCTCGAAGTGCAGGTGCGGCCCGTCCGGCGAGGCGTCGCCGGTGGAGCCCACGTACGCGATCACCTGCCCCTTGGCGACCTGATCCCCCTCCTTGAGGCCCGGGACGTAGTGATCCAGGTGGGCGTAGTAGTAGCAGTAGGTCTCCGTGGGATCGAACTGGTACACCGTCAGCCCTCCCCGGTTGCTGGTGAAGAGCTTCACGATCTTCCCCGCCTCGGTGGCGAGCACCGGCGTGCCGCGAGGGGACATGATGTCGATCGCGTTGTGGACCCGGCCCTGCGAGCGGGCGTCGTCGAAGGTGTCCTGAAGCTTGTCGCGGGGGACCCCCTGCACCGGCACCAGCAGGTCGCGCTGGGCGAGATCCCCCGGAGGGGGCACCGGCGCGGGGAGCGGCGCCGCCGTGGAGGGGGCCGGCACCTGTGCCTGAGACGGGGGTGTGGCGGGCTTCGCCGGCGGTAGCGTGGCCGGCGGGACGGGCGCCGAGGCCGCCGGCGGCGCCGTCCGCGTCCCCCCGCCGTAGAGCCAGACGATCAGCAGCACGGTGGCCGCGCCGAGCGCGAACCCGGCGAGCCCGGCCAGCGGGACCCGCCAGCTCTTCCTCTCCCGAGCCATGGCCGCGCTACTCCGTGAAGTGGACCGGGGTCCCCGCCTTGACCATGCTGGCCACGGTGAGGGCGTCCCAGTTGGTCAGCCGGACACACCCGTGGGAGGTGGTCTTGCTGATCGTCTTCGGCTCGGGCGTGCCGTGGATGCCGTAGTGCTCCTTGGAGAGGTCGATCCAGACCACCCCCACCGGATTGTTAGGCCCGGGCTGGAGGGTGGCCTTCTCGTCCGTCGCCTTGGCGTCCCAGAAGAGGTTCGGGTTGTAGTGGAACTTCGGGTTGGGCTGCACGACGGTGACTTTCCAGTCGCCGATCGGCAGCGGATCGTGCTCGCTGCCCGAGGTGACCGGAGCGTAGTAGAGGAGCTTGTCCCCCTCCTTGACCATCAGATTGGAATTGCTCTTCGACACGTAGATCTCGACGTCCGGCGGCGCCTCCTTCGACCTCTCCTTCACGTCGGTTGGCACGGGCCGGGCGTTGGGAACGAGGATCTGCTCCCCCGCCGCGTTGAATTGCGCCCGCGGGTTGAGGCGCTGGAGGAATTCCGGCGTGGTGTGGAACCGCTCGCTGAGCTCCTCCAGGGGGGAGGAGTAGCCGAGCGCCGGGAGCTTGGCCTTGGCGTCCATGTTCTCCGGGATGTCGTAGAACGGCCCCTTCACGTCGTCCGGGGTGATCGTGTAGGGGACCACCGTCTGGTTGGTGCCCGCGAGCGACAGCAGCTTCTGCCAGGTCGCCGGGTCCATGTTGCCGGTCGCCTGCAGGCCATTCGCCGTCTGGAAGGCCGCGAGCGCCCGGCGGGTGTTCGTCCCCCCCTTACCGTCGATCACGCCCGGCGAGAAGGCCACCCGGTCGAGCAGGACCTGGACGTCCCCCATCGACTTCGGGCTGGGACCGCCCTGGAAGGTTTGGGGGACGCCCGGGCCCGGCGCGGGGGTCGGGGCCGCCATCGGCGCGCCCGGCTGTGGAGCGGGCTGGGCCGGCGCCGGCTGCGCGGCCTGTGGGGGCGCCGGCTGCGGGCGTTGAGCCGGCTGGGGCCGGGAGGCCTGGGCGGTCGCGGCTACCGGGGCGAGGAGCAACAGGAGGGCGAGCTTCAGCGTATTTCTTGACATGGAAAGGATCTCCGAGCTGTGTTGGCCCGTTCCGCATGGGCCGCGAAACCCGGAGGATGCAACCGGCGGGCCATGGGCGGGACGGGATAGAATCCCCGCAACCTCATGAACGACAAAAGGCTCAGCCGCTACTTCTTCATCGCCCTCCTGCTCGGCACCGCGGTGGTCTTCTTCCGCATGCTGCAGATCTTCTTCGTGCCGGTGCTGCTGGCGGCGGTGTTCGCGACGCTGTTCTATCCCATGTACCTCCGCTTCCTGCGCCTCTTCCGCGGACGGAAGACGCTGGCCTCCTTCTTCTGCTGCCTGGCCCTGCTGCTCCTCCTCATCGTGCCCCTCTACCTGGTGGCCGACCTCGTCTCCCATGAGGCGATCGACTTTTACCGCTCAGCGCAGGCCCACCTGGGCGAATTTTCCCAGCGGATCCAGGGGATGCTCGGCCAAGCGCGCGACCTCCCCCTGGTGCGCGACCTGCGGCTCGACCAGATCGACTGGCACGCCGCCCTCCAGAACGTGGCGAGCTCGGCCGGAAGCTTCGCCGGGACGGTGATCAACAAGACCTCCCGGGGGACGATCGAGGTGGTGGTCCTCCTCTTCACGACGCTGTTCACGATGTTCTACTTCTTCCGCGACGGCCGGGACCTGCTGCGGCGGCTGCGCTTCCTGATCCCCCTCGACCGCGAGCACAAGAACGCCATCGCCACCCGTTTCTCGACCGTGGCCCGGGCCACCGTCAAGGGGACGCTGGTGATCGCCCTCGTCCAGGGGACCCTCTCGGGACTGACGCTCTGGATGTTCGGCATCCGCTCGCCCATCCTCTGGGGGGTGGTGGCGACCTTCCTCGCCGTGCTGCCGATGATCGGCTCCTGGCTGGTGCTCTATCCCGCCGCGATCTACCAGATCCTCACCGGCCATCTCTGGCAGGGGATCGGCATCCTGCTGATGACGGTGATCGTGATCGTCAACATCGACAACGTTCTGCGCCCGCGGCTGGTCGGTCAGGAGGCCGGAATGCACGACCTGATGGTCTTCTTCTCGACCCTCGGGGGGATCAGCATGTTCGGTCCCATGGGGTTCATCGTGGGACCTCTGGTGGCGGCGCTGTTCCTGGCTTTGTTGGACATCTACAGCGCGGAGTTCCGGGAGCACCTGGACGGGACGCTGCCTCTGGGGACGCGGGGGCCGGCGTTGCCGGAGCTGGAGCCGGCGCCGCCACCGCCGGAGTAGGCGCGGCTCTACCCGTTCGCCGCCTTCCCTCCGGGGTAGATCACCACCCGCCGGTAGGGCTCCTCCCCCTTGCTCTCCGAGGTCAGGCCGTAGCGTTCGATGATCTGGTGCTGGAGGCGGCGGAGGTGGTTGTTCTGGGGGGAGAGCTCGACGGGGTGCCCCTGGTCCAGGGCCTCGTCGATGCCGTCCTCGACCTCGCGCAACGCCTCCTCGTCCCCGGCCAGGGTCTCGTCGGCGCCGAAGACCCCGCGGAGGAAGTTTTCCATCTGGGTGATGGTGTTGCTGCGCACCACGTAGAAGGGGATGCCCCGGGCGTGGGCGTCGCGCAACCGCCGGGGTTGGCGCCGCTCCTGGGCCTTCAGGGTCACCACCATGTCGGCGTCCTCGAGGTCGTCCACGATGTAGGCCGAGACGCGGAACTTCCGCAGCGCCCGCTCCAGCTTGGCCTTGCTCACGGCGTAGGGGAAGATGCGCACCGTCTTGCCCCGCACCACCTTGGGCGGCGGCGCGAGCTCGGCTTCTGCGTCCTCCTCGGGCTCGTCGGCCACCGGGGCGGCAAACCAGGGGGTGGCGGCCGGCCGGCCGGGGCGCCCGCGCTCGGCGCGTCCTCCCCGCTCCCCGCGCTTGGCCCTCTCCGGCAGCTCCGGGCGCTCGGCGCGGCGGATCTCGACGCCTCCCCCCTCGGTGCGGGTACGGAGCTCGGGGCGGGGCGGCACATCGCGGAGGAAGCGGTCCACCACCTCCGCCACATCATGATGGACGGCCAGGCGGTCCTTCTCCTGGATCTCGATCAGCACACCGAAGGTCGGGGGGGCCTTGCGCTCCAGCACC
The DNA here is from genome assembly GCA_025937035.1 of Thermoanaerobaculia bacterium. Lineage (GTDB taxonomy): Bacteria > Acidobacteriota > Thermoanaerobaculia > Multivoradales > UBA5704 > DATARR01. The sequence continues at coordinate 9,526 of JAICSG010000072.1, forward strand.
GTCTTCTGGGTGCCGCGGCGGCGAGCCTCCTCGTCCGAGAGGGTGACCGACTGGATGCCGCCGACGAGATCCGAGAGGGTGGGGTTCTGGAGCAGGTTCTCCAGGGTGTTGCCGTGGGCCGTGGCGATGAGCTGCACCCCGCGCTCGGCGATCGTGCGGGCGGCCAAGGCCTCGGCCGTGGTGCCGATCTCGTCGATCACGATCACCTGCGGCATGTGGTTCTCCACCGCCTCGATCATCACCGCGTGCTGCTCGTCCGGCGAGGGGACCTGCATGCGGCGGGCGCGGCCGATCCCGGGGTGGGGCACGTCGCCGTCCCCCGCGATCTCGTTGGAGGTGTCCACCACCACCACCCGCTTGTCGAGCTCGTCGGCGAGCACCCGCGCCGCCTCGCGCAGGATGGTCGTCTTGCCCACGCCGGGGCGGCCGAGCAGGAGGATCGACTTCCCCGACTCGATGACGTCGCGCAGGATGTCCACGGTGCCGAAGACGGCGCGCCCCACCCGGCAGGTGAGGCCGATGACGTCCCCCACCCGGTTGCGGATCGCCGAGATACGGTGGAGGGTTCGCTCGATCCCCGCCCGGTTGTCCTTGCCGAAGCGGCCGATGCGCTCCACCACGTAGGCGATCTCCTCGCGGCTGACGGGGGTCTCGGAGAGGAGCTCACCGGCGTCGGGGAAGCGGGCCTCCGGCAGCCGGCCCAGGTCGAGCACCAGCTCCACCAGCTCGCCGCGCCGGGGGTGGGCCTCCACGGCGGCGCGCACCGCCGGCGGCATCACCTCCAGGAGCAGCTTCAGATCGTCGGTCGTCGGTCGTCCCACCACGTGCAGGCCTCCTCCTATCAAGAACGGTACCAGAGCCCTGCAACATTTCGACTACCCCGATCGTAGAGGCAGGGGAGGACGTGTTTACGATACCCAAAGGAGGACACCCCCCATGCCGATTCGCAATCTGACCCGTAAAAGCGCGCCGCTCTTCTGCGGCCTGTTGCTCGTGGGCGCCGCCGCGCAGGCGGTGACCCTGAAGGACCGTTTCGAGCAGACCGTTCCCCTGAAGCCCGGCTCCGAGGTGCGCCTGGACAACACCA
>JAICSG010000106.1 GCA_025937035.1 Thermoanaerobaculia bacterium
GGAGCCAGGCGTCCCATCTCCTCGAAGAGACTACGGACTCTCGGATATCCCAGCGGGTCCCCCTCGCGGTTCGCCAGCTCGGGGAGGCCGTCGGTCATCATCAGGATGGCGTCGCCGCGAGCCAGGTCCAGGCGGCGCTCCTCGTAGTCGAAGGCGAAGCCGCCGAGGGGCATGCCTTGCAGGGAGACCTCCTCGGCCTTCCCCTGAGCCGCGCGGTAGACGAGCACGGGCGGCATGCCGGCCGAGGAGAGGGTGAGGGCGCCGTCGCTCAGACGGGCCACGGCGAGCCCCATGGCCATCCGCCCCAGCTCCATGCGGCGGACGGCCCGGGCGGCCTCGTCGAGCAACTCGCGCGGCCCCCGCTGGCCGGCGAAGGCCGAGAACAGGCTCTTGACGGCGGTGACCATGGTGCCCGCCCGGGCGCCGTGGCCGGTGGCGTCGCCGATGGCGGCGGTGAGCGCGCTGTCCAGGCCGAGGTGGAAGTCGTAGTAATCGCCCCCCACCTCGGTGGCCGTGCGCATGGAGACGGCGATCTCGAATCGGGGGTGCTCCGGCAGCGCCTTGGGGAGCAGGGAGAGCTGGAAACGGCGGGCCTCCTCGAGCTCGGCGCTCTTGCGGTCGTACTCGGTCTGGAGCAGGGCCTGCTCGACCTCCTGTTTCTGGCGCAGCCGCTCCTGCTCCAGGAGACGGTCCTGGTGGCCCTTCAGATCCTCGGCCATCTGGTTGAAGGTCGAGGCGAGCCGGCCGACCTCGTTGCGGGAGCGCACGGGCACGCGCGTCTCGAGATCCCCCTGGGCGATCCGCCCGGCCCCTTCGGTGACCAGCTTCAGGTCACGGGTGACGCGGCCGGAGAGCGGCAGGATGCCGAGCAGGGCGAGGCCGATCATCCCCAGGCCGTAGCCGAAGTTGCGCGCCGCGGTGCGCCGGACCTCGGCGAGCGGCATCCGGCGGGCGATGCCGAAGGCGACGCCGCTCTCCGGGTCGCGGGTGGTCGCGAACACCCAGTCGCCGTAGGCCCAGCGGGCCGAGGTCTTGCGGACGCCGACCACCAGCGGCAGCTTGCGGATCGTCTCTTTGTCCTCGGCGCTGACGGTGTGGAGGTTGCCCTGGGCGTCGAGGGCGAAGGGGATCTCCCCCTCCCCCGCCCGGCTGTGGGCCAGCACCCGGCGCAGCACCTCGTCGCCTTGCACCTGGACCCGGACCTTGCCCACCATGGCGCCGCGGTCGTCCCAGACCGGCGCCTCGAAGTCGCGGCCGAGGACGGCGCGGGCCCGTTGGGCCTGCTCCACGGCGGCCTGCCGCTGTTGTTCCTTCGCCTGCTCTCTCGCGATCGCCCTCCGGCGCTTTTCGGCGTCGGCGGCCAGGCGTCTCGCGAGATCCTGATCCGAGCCCCTTTCCTCCTGGGCGCGAAGCGCCTCCTTCTCGACCTCCGCCAGGGTCTGGGGATCGATTCCCGGGGTGCGCTCCAGCTCCTTGTGGACCTCCTGGAGGATCTGCGGGACGTCGATGACCATCTTCGCCGGAGGCTCTGGAGCCCGCGGAGGCACCGGCGGCGCGGACACGGAAGGAGGAATCCCGGCGGGCCGACGCGCGGCGGGCGGCATCGGGATGAGCTCCAACGACCTCACCAACGGCGCGGCGTCGCCGAAGCCGAGGACCATCCGTCCCAGGAGGGGATCGGGCTTCCCCTGCCGCTTCGCCTCGGCCGCGTTCAGAAGGTCCTGGAGGGGGACGCCGCCGATCCGCTGCACCCCCTGCCCCAGATCTCTCCGGATCGAAGCCATGCGGCCGTCCATCTCCTTGGACAGCGTCCGCGCCTCCTCCTCCGTCGCCTGGCGGACGGCGCGCAGGGACGTGTAATAGGAGTAGAGGACGATGCCCGTCAGCGGGAGGACCGCGAGCAGCAGGAAGGCGAGGACGAGCTGGGTGCGAAGCTTCATCGGGAGAGGTACGGATGAGCGGGGCGGAGGTTCTGGCTCATCACGTCTCGTCGATGATTCTCAATTGATCCGATCGGGGAGGGGCAACGACCTCGATACCACATTCCGTCCGCAGCCGCCGGATCAGCTCCCCCGAGATGGCCCGTTCCCGTCCGCGTTTCCAGGTCTTGCGCTCGCCATGAGGACCGAACAAGGCGAGCGCTTCCGATCGCGCGGGGTCATGGCGAAGCCAGTAGAGAATCCCTCGAAAGCCCGCCCGGAAAAGATTTGCGGCCCAGGACTGGGGGCGCTGATAGGGTACGAGCGTGCCGATCTCGGCTGTAATTCCGAACCCGCTGGCCCGCCGGGAGGTCACATCGGCAGCCAAGACCTCTTCAGGGATCTGGAGCTCACGGATTCGCAGCTCCGTGATGAATTCCGAGGAAACAGCTCCTCCGGTCCGCTCGGGAATCAGGACCTCCAGCAGGGACGCCACTGGATCTGCGGCCAGATAGCAGGTCCCATGTGGCTCCGGCAGGTCGAAACGTCCGTCCATCGTGCTGCCGAACCACCAGGGTCCCCTCCCGTGGCGAACGACGCGGAACCATCGGCTCCCGGCGGACAAGATCCGAGAGGGAAAACCTGCGAGGCGGGAGGAATCGTCCGGCGGGATGCTGAGGGTGGGGAATTGCCGGACCGGTCTCAATGGGAGGAGAAGCGCCGCGCCGCATCCCGCGCGAGCGTCAGAAGAGGCTTCATGTCCATGCCGTCACGAAGAGCTTCGACGACGGATCTTCCGTCCAGGACAGGCATGGACGAAACCAGCCAGCCTGCCAGTGTCCAATCGTCCACCCCACTGCCGCGGAAACATTGAAGGATCTCAGGCAAGCCTGGCAGAACTTCGTTCCGTTGGTTGAGTTGGAAGGTCGGATAGACGACCACCCCGTCCGCGGTTTTCAATCCCAACAGGGTACGGCGCTCCCGGCGGTCCGCCACCGCCTGCCGGGAGATCCCCCCAAGGAGCTTCGCGACCTGCCCTCCACTATAGAATGGGCCGAGAAGATCGTCCCAACGGGAGGGCTCGGGGACCGTGGCGAGCATGCGCCGGGCGATCTCCTCCGGCCGTCCGATTTTCTCCAGAGAGCGCCCTTGCTCAGCATAGGAGGAGAGCCGCTCTTCGAGTCCTGCCCGGACCTGCTGGGTGATCTTATCGATGTAGGCGGAGCGGGCCATGGCATGACGGTACACCACGCCTCTCAGCGCGTCAAGGTTGTCAAGGTTCTCACTCCAGATGAAAAAACGCCCGCAGCAGCCGCAGGATCTCCTCGAAGTTGGCGCGGCGGAACTCGCGGCGGTACCCCTCCTCGATCTCCTCGCTGATGCGCTTGCGCTCCTCGGGGTCGAGGGAGCCGAAGGCGCGGCCGGCGAGCTGCTCGTCGAAGACCCGCTGGGCCAGGGCGCTCCGGCCGGACCACCAGAGCTGAAGGCGGTTGTCCTCGTCGTAGAAGGCGTAGACGGGGATGCGCTGGTTCTCCCGCCTCCAGAGGAAGTGGCTCATCACGTCGAGATTGGCGTCGCGGGCGAAGATCCGCAGCTCCCAGCCGGGGAGCTTCTCGGCGGCGCGCACCCAGGTGGGGAGCGTGTGGTAGACGTCCGGGCACCAGTCCTCGCCGATGGCCAGCACCTTGAGCGGCGGCAGCTTGCGCAGGAATTCCAGGTCTTCTTCTATGAAGGTGGGGGCCCGGTGGACCTCGTCGAACGTCTTGCCGTTGCGGCGGACCGTCCGCCGGTAGGTTGCGTAGGGGAGGCCGCGGTCCCAGATTTCAGGCGATAGCGGATTCATAGCTGACAGAATATACCGAAGCCCTGGGCCGAGGGGGTTGTAGTCCGCAACGCTGCGAGAAGCCGGTGCTGCGAACGCCGCCGCGGTCGTTCTGGCTGGGAGTCCAACGCTTCCGCTGGCTGATCCGTATACCTGGAAGCCTTGAGACGCTGACTCCGAGATCCACCCAAGAGGCCGACGCTCCCAAGAGTAACGCGCGCACCTTTCCAGAGGATGATTTTCTCTGGACCACGAATCCGCGCTTGACAAGGTTCTTTCGCCACGACATACTCCGCCCATCAATTTTCACGAAGACGTAAAACCCGTAGGGTCGGTGCCCGTCGGGTCTTGAGAAGTTGGTCCTCGCAGTCAGTCGAATCCTCGGAGGAGGTGTCATGCCCGTCCAGGTGTCCTATCCCGGCGTCTACGTCCAGGAGATCCCCACCTCGAATCCGACCGTGATCGGAGTCACCACCTCCAGCACGGCGTTCGTCGACTTCGTCCCGAGCGGTCCGCTGGGCACGGCGGTGCAGGTCAACAGTTGGAACGACTTCCAGCGGATCTTCGGCGGCCTCGACGCGCGCAGCGAGTCGAGCTACGCGATCATGCAGTACTTCCTCAACGGCGGGCAGGTCGCCTGGGTGATCCGGGTGGTCGACCCGACCTCCGCGACCGCCTCGCCGCCGGGGGTGCTCGCCGTAGACCTCGCCACGGGGACGCCCGCCACTTCGCTCGCGGACAACGCGACGGTGCTGGGCGGCTCGACGGCTCAGGCCTCCTGGAGCATTGCTCCGTCCGGGGCGATCAACCCGGCGAGCTACACGGTCTATCTCTCGACGGACGGCGGCATCTCGTTCAACCCCGTCCAGAGCAACGCCACCTCGCCGTACACCGTCACCCTGCCTTCAGTGACGCAGGCGTCCCAGGGGGTGGTCCAGGTGGTGGCGAGCGATGCCAGCGGCAATGTGCTGGCCAGCGCCACCAGCCCGCCATTCACCATCGTGCCTGGACAGGTCGTGCTGGCTTCTCCGCCCACCTCACCCCAGGCGGGCGGCGCCTCGGTCGCTCTGAGCTGGAGTTGGGCGGGAAGCGGCGTGCAGCCGAGCTTCTACAGCGTCCTGATGTCACAGGACGGAGGGCGGACTTTCCAACCCGTCCCCTCGGGGATGGCCCTTCCGTCAAAAACGAACAGCCTCTCCGTCACTCTCCCGACCCCGTCGTCCGCCCCGCTCCAGGTCGTCTTGCAGGTCCTCGCCACGGACGTCAATGGCAATCCGATCGCGATCGCCGAGGCGCCGGTCCAGGTCGAGCAGACCACGGTCGAGGTGACGAGCGGAGCGACCAGCCCTGAAACGGCCGGCACCGCGAGCGTCTCCTGGACGACGGCCGGAGCCACGGCCTCCGCCTTCAACGTTTTCCTCTCGACCGACGGAGGCAAGACCTTCCCGAGCACACCGGCGAACGGCAGCACCCCGGCCACGTCGCCGTATTCGCTGACGCTGCCGACGGTCGATGCTCCCCAGCAGGCCGCCGTCCAGGTGGTGGCGCTCGACGCAAACAACAATCAGATCGGCAGTGGCGTCAGCACGCCCTTCACCATCGCTCCGGCCGGTACCGCAACGATCGCCATCAGCGCTCCGACGGCGGGGGCCAGCGAGACCGCGGGCACACCCTTTGCCGTCTCCTGGCCCCCGCCCACGGTAACGGGGACGGTGGCCAGTTACAGCGTGTTGCTGTCGACGGACGGCGGAGCCACCTTTCAAAGCGTCCAGACGGCGGCTCCGACGGGGACCACCACTCTCACCACCAACGTCACCGCGCCGGCGCCGGCGTCCCAGGCGGTGGTCCAGGTCGAGGCGTTGGACGACTCTGGAAAGCTGCTCGCGCTGGGCGAGAGCGGAATCTTCACCATAGCGGCCGCGGCGGCCACCCCGCCGGCCAATCCGCCCCAGTTCGTGATCCGCGCGATCAGCCCGGGAGCCTGGGGGAACACCCTTCAGGTGAGCCTGACGCCAAACCCCGATGGCTCCTTCAACCTCTCGGTCCAGCAGGTGGTGAGTGGCACGACCGTGGCCTCCGAGACCTACAAGGGGCTGACGTACGGGAACCCCAACGATCCCCACTACGCGCCGAGCATCCTCGCCGCGTCGAGCCTGATCCAGCTCGCGCCCTACCCGGCGACCTTCCCCGGGCTGGCGTTGAGCGTGCCGGACGGCGCGTACAGCACCCTGCTCTCTGGCGGCACGGATGGGGCCGTGGTGGACCTCGACAGCGCCGCCAACGCGCTCGGCAACGCCTTCGGGGTCTCCAATCCGCTCGGTCCGCTGGACAACATCGCCCCCTCGGTGTTCAACCTGCTCTGCCTCCCCTGGCTGGCCAATCTGAGCGGCGGCGCGGAGCTCAGCATCGCCACCCAGGCGATGGCCTTCTGCGGCCCGCGGCAGGCCTTCTACATCATGGACATCCCGGAGAGCGTCTCCACGCCGGGGCTCATGCAGACCTGGGCGAACGACTATATCTCGGCGAGCAACTACTACGCCGCGGCCTACTTCCCGCGCCTGGTCATCGCCGATCCGCTCAACAACTACCGGCCGCGCAACTCCCCCGCGAGCGGCACCCTGGCCGGGGTCTATGCCCTGAACGACACCAACGCCGGCGTCTGGGTGGCCCCCGCCGGGGTCAACGCGGTCCTGCAAGGGATCATGGGGCTGGCCTACAACCTCACCGACAGCGAGAACGGGCAGCTCAACCCGCTGGGGATCAACTGCCTGCGCACCTTCCCCGTGTACAACAACATCGTCTGGGGGGCGCGCACGCTGGCCGGCGCCGACCAGATCGAGAGCGAGTGGAAGTACATCCCGGTGCGGCGACTGATCGACTACATCGAGCAGAGCCTGGTGCAGAGCCTCAAGTGGGCGGTCTTCCAGCCCAACGGGCCGCAGCTCTGGACCCAGATCAGCGTCGAGGTGGGGACCTTCCTCTCCGGCCTCTACTCGCAGGGAGCGCTCTACGGAGCGACGCCGTCCCAGGCCTACTTCGTCAACTGCGACAGCACGACCACGACCCCCACCGACATGGCGCAGGGGATCGTCAACATCGTGGTCGGCGTCGCGCCGGTGGATCCGGCGGAGTTCGTGATCCTGACCATCCAACAGATTGTGGGGCAGACCCAGGCGTCCTGATCCGGACCCAACTCCCGGAGGAAGAGAAACCATGCCCGTGCAAGTCAGCTATCCCGGCATCTACATCAACGAGGTGCAGTCCTCCAACCCTGTGGTCGTCGGGGTGAGCACCTCGAACACCGCCTTCGTGGATTTCTTCCCTTGCGGACCGGTGGGCCCGGGCAACACGCAGGTGGCGTACCAGATCAACAGCTGGAGCCAGTTCCAGTCGGTCTACGGCGGGCTCGACACGCGCAGCGAGGCGAGCTACGGCATCTTCCAGTACTTCAACAACGGGGGCCAGGTGGCCTGGGTGGTACGGGTCGTCTCCTCCGACGCCGCCGCCGCGACCTGGACGGCTTCGACGAACGCGCCTTCGACGGCGCCCGTCTCGCTGGTATTCAGCGCCGCCAGCCCCGGCGCCTGGGGGAACAACATCCAGGTCGCCATCACCTCTCCCATCCCTCCCGTGGGGAACCTGAAGCCGACACCCGACCGGTTCAACCTCACGGTCCAGGAGGTGGTCAACGGCTCGGTCGTGGACACCGAGACCTACCTGAACCTGACGCTGAGCCCGACCGATCCCAACAACGCGCTGGCGGTGGTCAACGCGGAGTCGAGCCTGGTGCAGCTCTCGCTTCCACCCGGAGTGACGGTGTCCCCGACGTCGGTCCCCGCGGTCAACGGCATGCCGCCGCAGACCTACCAATTCCTGACCGGCGGGCTGGACGGCTCCATGCCGGACCTCACCAATCTCAACACGGTCAACACTGCCCTGGACGCGCTCACCCGCATCGCGCCGTCGGTGTTCAACATCCTCTGCATGCCGGCGCTGGCGAACATCTCCCCCAGCGCGACGATCACCATCCTCACCGCCGTGATGAATTTCTGTAAGGCCCAGCAGGCGTTCATGATCGTCGACATTCCGTCGAGCGTCGCCAACGTGCAGCAGGTGACGCAGTGGGCGCAACAGCTCACGTCGGCGGACGCCTACGCCTCGGCGGTCTACTTCCCGCGGCTGATCATCCCCGATCCGATCAACAACTATCTGCCGCGTAACGTCGGCGCGAGCGGCACCCTGGCGGGCGTCTACGCGCGGACGGACGCGGCCGATGGCGTGTGGACGGCCCCGGCGGGGATCAACGCCACGCTCCTGGGGGCCAACCTGGCGGTGCAGGTCACCGACGCGCAGGACGGCCAGCTCAACCCGCTGGGGATCAACTGCCTGCGCACCTTCCCGGTCTACGGCAACGTCTGCTGGGGGGCGCGCACCATGGCCGGCGCCGACCTTCTGCAGAGCGAGTGGAAGTACATCCCCGTGCGGCGGCTGGTCGACTACATCGAGCAGAGCCTGGTGCAGAGCCTCAAGTGGGTGGTCTTCCAGCCCAACGACCCGCAGCTCTGGACCCGGATCACGGTCGAGGTGGGCAACTTCCTCTCCGGGCTCTACTCGCAGGGGGCGTTCCAGGGGGCCACCCCGTCCCAGGCGTACTTCGTCCAGTGCGACAGCACGACCACGACGCCCACGGACATCGCGCAGGGCATCGTCAACATCGTCGTCGGCGTGGCCCCGGTGGACCCCGCCGAGTTCGTGATCCTTCAAATCCAGCAGATCGCTGGGCAGACGGGCCAATAGCCCGAGGAGAGAAGAGCCATGGCCGCTCCCACCAACGTGGCGACGAGCCTCGTCGATCCGTTTCTCAACTTCCGGTACGTGGTCTATCTGAACGGTACCGCCGTGGCGGCGGTGAGCCGCGTCGGCGCCCTGTCGCGCACCACGCAGGTGGTCTCCTGGCGCGAGGGCGGCGCTCCCCAGGGCACGCGCCGGCTCCCGGGCCAGACGGAGTACGGTCCGGTCACCCTCGAGCGGGGGATCACCTTCGACGTCGCCTTCGAGCAGTGGGCGAACAAGGTCTGGTACTACCCGCAGTCGAGCGGCAGCCCGGCCAGCCCGTCGAACCCGGTCTCGCTCAAGGACTTCCGGCAGAGCCTCAACATCGTGCTGATGAACCAGACCGGCCAGCCGGTGCTCTCCTACTGGGTGTTCAACTGCTGGCCCTCGGAGTACAAGGCGCTGCCGGACCTCGACGGCACCGGCAACGCGGTGGCGCTGGAGAGCCTGACGCTGCAGAACGAGGGCTGGACGCGCGATGACTCGCTGACCGCGCCCACGGCGGTCTCCATCCTGCAGCCCTCGTCCTCCAGCCCGACCTACTTCTCGAGCTCCGGATCGTAAGGCCTGAGCCGTGCAGTCCCTTTCGGCACAGCAGATCCTGCAAGCCTGGGAACGGGGCCGGGACCATCCGCCGGCGCAACGGGCCCTGGACCTCCTGGCCACGGCCCTGCAGGAGACCGGGCGGGAGGCGCGCGCCCCCCCCACCCGGGGGGGGCGCGGCCCCCGCCACCACCCCGTTGGGGGGAAGAAACACGGCCC